>DAOVDS010000032.1 GCA_030669415.1 bacterium | reverse complement strand
GAGCAAGCGGTATCGTGCAACAAGTTGTCAGCCAAGAAAGATTCCGCCTTGTCACCGGGCACCCGCTCGGCGAATTGTTCGGAACGCCACGTTGACTGGTGGAACAATACCTCAAAGCTGTAACACCCACTTTCATTCCATGTTTCTTTTCAACTTGTTTCTTCACCAGGAAGCACTCTTAGCGCAAGTTATATGCCAACAGGTGCAAAGCGCCGGTTTTAGGTCATAACAAGCCCTGCTGTATGCAGTTGCCGATAGCAGTGCCAGTGTTGCGCTGCTTCCTTGCAGCCAGCCGGAAAGGGACTTGTACTATGGCAGGGATTCCATACTATGGAAGAACTGGGAGCCTCACAGACTTCACGGGGCAGCCCTGTGTTCGGCGTAACTACCTGCCTGGATGCCGACTTGTGATAATGGACAGCAATACTGTCAAGGATGGCACGACTATTGCGGGCCGGTAGTGCCCGAAAGGCCGGCGAGAAGGGTGAGCGCGGGCTGCCAAAACCCACTGTTGCGAGTGGATAAAAAAGAAATCTTGGATTTAGCTTGAATCTGCCCGAATGCGCAGTACAATAGTCCAGTCTGGTGTTTGGCCTGACCAGGAGAGAAGCAGGTAACGCAGGGAGCAGGGATGGGTGTAAAGGTTCTTATCGTTGATGACCACAAAATAGTGCGCGATGGCTTGCGCATCCTGCTGGCGAGAAGGCAGGACATGGAAATAGTCGGTGAGGCGGCGGATGGCGCAGCGGCGGTGAAGCTAACCGAGGAGCTCTCGCCCGACGTTGTCATAATGGACATCTCCATGCCCGGGCTCAACGGGATAGAGGCGACGCGCCTGATTCTCGCCGGGAGGCCCGGCATCAAGGTCATTGCGCTGTCAATGTATTCCGACCGAACCTTCGTGAGCGCAGCGTTAAAGGCAGGCGCATCAGGCTACCTGGTGAAGGAGTGCGCATTCGAGGAGCTGGTCCGGGCCATCCACGCTGCCATGGCCGACCAGGTATATCTGAGCCCGAGCATAGCTCACATTGTACTTGAGGACTATGTAAATGACCCGCCGGGGACGCAGTCCTCGTCCTCTGCCAGCCTGAGCGCGAGGGAGCGCGAGGTGGCTGCGCTTCTGGCCGAAGGCAAGACTACAAGGCAGGCTGCCCAGTGCCTGCACCTGAGCCCGAAGACGATAGAGACACACCGCACGCACGTCATGAAGAAACTGGGCCTGTGCAGCCTGGCAGACCTGGTCAGGTACGCTATCCGGGAGGGTCTGACTCCCCTGGAAGTCTGACCCCGACGCCCGGGGTAATCACATCTCCTGGCCGAATCAAGCCAATCCCAGGGTGATTTTCAGGAACATCCCTATTGCGCCTGTGCCTGGTGTGACCTATGATGAAGGTACGGCGCGTAATGCTGGAGGCTGTCGCTTCCAACCCCGCCTCAGACGCGGGGCTTCTCTGATGCCTGAAACGTGAAATGGAAAGGCATGAGCTCTTGAATTCGACGAAGGCACGGAACTTCCAGGAAGGAAAAGGGATAAGCACGCTTCCCCGGATTCTCATCGCGGATAACGAGCAAAGCGAGCGATGGGTTCTCTCCACAGTCATTCGAGAGGAGAGCATGACGCCTCTGGAGGTCCGCAATGGCACGCAGGCTCTGGCGCGTATCCTCGCAGATTCACCTGATGTTGTGCTGCTGGATATCATGATACCGGGCATGGATGGCATGCAGGTGCTCAAAGAGCTGAGGAAACGCGACTTGATGACCCCCGTCATCATGCTCGCCTCAGACGGGACGATCGAGCAGGCTGTCGAGGCACTCAAGGGCGGCGCCTACGACTACATCACCAAGCCCTTCAACCGTGACCGCATTGTGCGCACCATCCGCAGGGCGCTGGGAGACCATGGCTGCGTCAAAGAGCTGCAGCCCGAGCACACCAGCCACCCTCTACATGCTGCAATGGGCCTGAGCAGTTGTGTCGCCCGGCTTGTCGAGCAGGTGGACCGGGTGGCCAAAACCAACCTGACAGTCCTGATTACCGGTGAAAGCGGTGTGGGAAAGGAACTGGTCGCCCGGGCGATTCACCGGCGCAGCAAGCGGGCATCCGCGAAGTTCATCGCTGTGGACTGCGGCTCGCTGCCAGACACGCTCGTGGGGAACGAACTCTACGGGCATGAGGATGGGGCCTATACAGGCGCGGGCAGGGCGAGGCAGGGGAGGTTTGAGGCCGCAGCCCGGGGCACGCTCTTCTTTGACGAAATCGGCGACCTTCCCCTCTCCGGGCAGGTGGCTCTGCTGCGAACCCTGGAGGAAAGGGAGATGTGTCGGCTCGGCAGTGTCAAATCGGTCCTGGTCGACGTCAGGGTGCTGGCGGCGACCAACCAGGATATCCCCGCTCTCATACAGGATGGGCGATTCCGCGGGGACCTCTACTACCGCCTGGCAGAATTCGAGCTGAACGTCCCGCCCCTGCGCCAACGCAAGGAGGATGTCCCCTTCCTTGCGCAGCAGCTCCTGGACAAGACGATCGAGGAGAACGGCATCCGCGTCAAGGGGTTGTCCGACCAGGCATCGTTCGCGCTGCAGGCTTACGACTGGCCGGGAAACGTCAGGGAGTTACGCAACGTGATTCGCCGCGCCGCCGTCCTGGCTGACAGCATCATAGAGCCCCGGCATCTCGCGGCCTGGCTGCCGCAGCGCAGTGTCAACCTGACGCGCGTTGAAGTCGGGGCTTCCATGGATGAGGGCTCCTTCTCGCTCAAGGAAGTCACCAGGCGCGCCACAAGAGAGCTCGAACGTCAGATTCTTGAGAAGATTCTCAGGCGCACCAACGGGAACAAGGCGAAGGCCGCCGGCATTCTCCAGGTGGATTACAAGACTCTTCACAACAAGGTGAAGCAGTACGGTATCAAGGTGTAGTGCAGCAGCCCGGCAGTCAGGGTGCAGACTGATAGGCCGTGGATGCGCCGCGGGGCGCACCGGCACTGTAATGGTCGCATCGCCCTGCGCGAAGGAAAAGCCGCCATGAACGAGAGCCCGAGACCCACGCAAGTGCTTGTCGTGGATGACGAAAGAAACCTGTGCTGGACGTTGCGTGGAATCCTGGAGGATGAGGGTTTCGGCGTTACCGTGGCCGTATCCGCAATGGCCGCGCTCAAAGCTGCCATGGACAAATCGTGCGAGATTGTCTTTATAGGCTCAAGGCTCCCGGGCGTAAACGCTATCACACTTGCCCGGCTCATCCAGCACTTGAGACCGGAAACACTGTGCATTCTCATCCGCTCCGCCTCCCGTGAGGACGACCGTACGGGGCGGGAGGGCCCTGAGCAGGGAGCCATCTGCGGCGCTATCAGCAAGCCCTTTCGCACTAACGAGATACTGAGCGTGGTACACGCGGCGGTCGCGAACCCGCGAAGCTGAAACCTCCTGAGAAGCTCATCTCTGCGGACAGCGCACTCCTGAAGACAGCTCGCCGGTAACTTTCTCTTGCTTCCGTCGACAGTCTGTAACATGAAGCGGGGCCCGGTGGTGCAAGCAGGGGCTTGTCGAAAAAAAGTGTGTGCAAGGCATTTCTGTTGGTAAACCCGCTAAACCCGGTCTTTGCGAGGAGGAGGCGCAGCCTCCGACGTGGCAATCTCATCGTCGGTGGTTGATGAGATTGCTTCACCCGCCGTCCGGCGGGCTCGCAATGACATGCAACAGACCACACCAAAATACTGCCAACAAAACTGTCGCGGACACAAAAAAAGTCGCTCATGGAGAAAAAACTTGAGTTTGAACTCGACTCTCTGGTATACTGCTAAGTTACAATTGGTGCCGGAAACACCTGAGAATTCATGCGAATTGCGGGTGTGAATGACAGTTGCGGATAACACATGAAGAAATCCTGACGGCTTACAGAATGTGGCGGCAGGAACGCAGTCACAGGCAAGGATGGTCGTTGGGAAGAAGCGAGATGTCGGGGGATTAGCTCAGTTGGGAGAGCGTTTGGCTGGCAGCCAAAAGGTCAGGGGTTCGAGCCCCCTATCCTCCACTTTTTCTCGTTGAAGCGAGAGAAAATAGAGCAGGAGAAAGTTGAGAGGAGAAAGTAGGGCGAATACCGGCTTGCGCCTTGATAAGGGAAGTGTGCCGAGCCGAGTAGTCTTTCTCCTGCGGTCTCCTCGCTACTTTCTACTTTCAAAATGAGTTTCGGGATAGCATTCGCTTTCGAGAAGCTGAAGGCGTCTGCAAGGAGGTCGAAATGGCGTATAAGATTTTCATCAGCCACAGCGCCAGAGACCAGGGACTGGTAATAAACCTTGCAAACATACTTAGGAGGTTTGGAATAAAAGTATTCGTAGCCGAGTGGTACCTTGCTCCGGGTGAGCGGATTGACAAGAAGGTGTTTCAGCAAATAGATAAATCTGATTCGATTATCGTCCTGCTGACAAGAGACGGGTTGAGGTCGAAGTGGGTGCATCAGGAAATCGGATATGCGCTGAAAGCAGGCAAACCTATCATTCCTCTGGTAGAAAAAGGGACTGATGCCAAAGACCTGGCATCCCTGAAAGGCAGAGAATATATAGAATACGACCCACATCGGCCGGACCAATCAATGGTTAGAGTATCAAACTACGTCAAATCTATGAAATTGAGAAAAGAAGAACAGGGAAAAAAGTTGCTGGTTGCCGGTGGTATTCTTGCTTTTCTCCTTCTACTCTTCGGAGGGGAAGAATGAGTGTAACATGCATTAAAGATGAGTTCAAGTTGGCAATCCGTCCGACAAAGGGGAAGCCAAGTAAGAAAACGGGCCCATTCAAGTTGTGGAGTGACAGCGAAGGGAATATTTATGCTATTGCTATTGTGCACTGCACAGAACAACTGAAGGAATTCAGAAGAAACCAGGGGCGCATTCAGATGACTGCGAAATCGCTTCTTGAATCAGGCCTGGTCGGAATGTGGAAAGACCGAAAAGACATAGGCGACAGTGCTGAATTTGCTCGCAAACTCCGCGAACGCGCACAAACACGGAGCCGGGACTGACAATGCGTATTCTTGACACTGATGTTATGATTGACATTCTCTCAAAATACGTTCCGGCCAAAGAGTGGTTGGTATCATTGGGAGAAGAAGAATTATACATTCCCGGATTTGTTGTCATGGAACTTATGCAGGGTTGCCGGAACAAGCGGGAAATAGAAGGATTGCGAAAGGAACTTGGACGTTACTGGACATTCTGGCCTACATATGCTGATTGTGACCGGGCGCTGAAAGATTTCGCCCAGGGGTACTTGAGTCACGGACTGGGCATTATGGACGCGCTTATCGGCCAGTGCGCCGTGGGACTCGACGCGCCGCTATGTACGTTCAATGTAAAGCACTTCAAAGCTATCGGCGGACTGACAATAGAACAGCCTTACAGCCGGAAGGTTGGCCATGAATAGTTGCTTTAAGGTCTCTCTGTTTTTGCTGCTTGCCGCCACCTGGGTTCTGTGCGTGGCTGCTTTTGCGCAGGAGTGGGGGCAGCAGGAGACGCAGGTGCCGAGGCGCAAGGTGGCTATCATACCGCTTACAAACGTGGTTGACTGGCACATGCTTGCGACTCTGAAGCGGCGGCTCGGCGAGGCGAAGGAATGGGGCGCGCACCAGTACGTGTTTGAAGTCAACTCCTACGGCGGCTACCTCGATGCCACGGAGGACATTGCGGACGTTATTTCGGAGCTTGGAGTGTCTGGCTCGAAGACGACCACATTTGTGGTGAACAAGGCCCTCTCAGGCGGCGCATACATCGCCATGGCCTGCGACGAGATTGCGATGCAGCCGCACGCGAGCCTCGGGGATGTCATGCCTATCCTTATGACGATGCAGGACCTGCCCGCGGATATCAAGGAGAAGGCTCGCTCGCCGGTGCGCGCGAAGTTCGCCAACTACGCCACGCAGCACGGATACCCCGTTGCGCTGGCCAAGGCCATGGTGGACCCCGACATCGAGGTTGTCCGGGTGGTGCTTTCAGGCCAGGAAGGGCGGGAAACCTATTACATTGAGGGGCGCAACGTTGAGGAGTGGGTTCGCCAGAAGACCGAGGTGGAAGGGTACCGCGAGGTACCGCCCCGCGAGATAGTGGTGGGCGCGGGACAGCTTCTGACGATGGGCGCGGCCCAGGCGAGGGAGTACGGGTTCTCGAAGTACACGATACCGACGCGCCCTGAGCTTCTGCATGAGCTGGCGTGCGCCTACTACACGCAGGTAACGGGCGAGGTGAGGGACATCGCGCACGGTGATGTCTTTGATGTGTCGGTCTTCAGCGTCAACTGGTGGGAGGGCTTCATACGGTTCCTCACGCTGTGGTACGTGAAGGGGATACTGCTGCTTGTGGGTCTGCTGGGGCTGTACGTGGAGTTCAAGATACCCGGCTTCGGCGTGCCGGGGATAGTGGGCATTGCGTGCATCATGCTTGTGCTTTTCGGGAGCTATGCGGTCGGCCTGGCGTCGGTGATAGAGCTCCTGATGATTGGCACGGGTCTCGTGCTGCTGGCGCTCGAGGTTTTTGTGATACCGGGTTTCGGTGTGGCGGGGATATCGGGCCTGATTCTGCTGGCTTTCGGGGTGCTCCTTTCGTTCCAGAAAGGGCTTATCCCGCAGACGCCGTTTGAGACAGATGTCTTCCGGGAGAACATAGTTGTCCTGGTAACAAGTTTTCTCGTGTTTGTGGCGGCGGCGGTGCTGCTTGCGCGCTACCTGCCCAGGACAAAGCAGTTCTCGAAGATAGCGCTCGACGGGCCGGGGGCGGGTACTGTGCACGGCGACGCGGCTGTGCAGGCGCGCCTCAGAGACTTTGTCGGCAAGACGGGCGTTGCCACGAGCACGCTTAGGCCTGCGGGCAAGGCGAAGATTGATGGCCGGCTTGTGGATGTGGTCACGCAGGGCGATTTCCTCGAAAAGGATGTTGGAATCCGCGTGCTGCGCGTCGAAGGCAACAGAATAGTCGTTGTGCCTGAGGCAGAGGACGAGAGTTGACCTTAGCAGTAACACTTCTGATAGCAGGTTTCGTGCTTGTGGTTCTGGAGGTGTTCCTGCCTTCCGGCGGCGTGCTTACAGTCTTCGCGATAGGCTGCATAGGCGCGAGCGTATACTTCGCGTTTGCCGAGAGCCAGCTTGCCGGCGTGCTGTTTCTTGTCGCGGCCGCGCTTGGAGGGCCACTCCTGGCGTGGAAGATGTTCGGGCTTTTTCCCAAGACTTCGGTGGGCAGGCGGTTCCTGCTGTTCGGCCCCAAGGGGCATGAAGACGTTGCGACAAGCTCTGAACTGAAACTCAGGGAATTCGAAGGCAAGCATGGAGTTACGAAGACTACCCTCAGGCCCGCGGGAGTGGCGGAAATCGAGGGCGAGAGAGTCAACGTAGTCAGCGAGGGAATGATTATCGAGCCCGGCAGGCCGGTGGAGGTGATTGAAGTCAGCGGCAACCGGGTCGTGGTCAGGGAGATAGAGGAAGAGGCGCAAGAGGTGCCATAGGCACTTTCTCAAAAGTGGCTTCGCCACCGGACGCGGCGAGGATTCCAAGTCGTAGTTAAGATAGAGACGGAAGGGGATGAGCATGTTAGGTCAACTGTTTACCGACCTCATACTGGCCCAGTCGGACGTGCTGATATACGTCCTTGTAGGCTTGGGCATAGTTGTTCTGATTGCTCTGATTGTTTTTCTTTCGTTCTTCAGACTGTGGCTGCAGGCATGGATGAGCCGGGCCGGGGTCAGCATGTTTGACCTGATTGGCCAGAGGCTTCGCAAGGTGAGCCCGGCGGTCATTGTCCGCGCGAAGATTATGGCGGTGCAGGCGGGCCTGAGCCTCAAGACCAAGGACCTCGAAGCTCACTACCTGGCGGGCGGAAACGTGCCCAAGGTGGTGCGCGCGCTCATAGCGGCCGACAGGGCGGATATCGAGCTCGACTACCGCACCGCGACCGGAATAGACCTTGCGGGAAGGGATGTGCTCGATGCGGTGCAGACCTCGGTGAACCCGCGGGTCATTGACTGCCCCGACCCGCGCAAGGGCAAGGAGTCGGTGGATGCCGTGGCCAAGGATGGCATCCAGGTCAAGGCGAAGGCGCGCGTGACAGTGCGGGCAAACATTGAGCGGCTGGTGGGCGGCGCGACCGAGGAGACAATCATAGCGCGTGTCGGCGAAGGCATAGTCACCACTATTGGCTCGTCCGACACGTACAAGAAGGTGCTTGAGAACCCGGACCAGATTTCAAACTCGGTACTCTCGAAGGGGCTTGACGCAGGCACCGCGTTTGAGATTCTTTCAATTGACATTGCGGATGTTGATATCGGGGTGAACATAGGCGCAAGGCTCCAGGCGGACCAGGCGGAGGCCGACAAGCGGGTCGCGCAGGCGAAGGCTGAGGAACGAAGGGCCATGGCGGTTGCCCAGGAGCAGGAGATGAAGGCGCTCACGCAGGAGAACCGCGCGAAGGTGGTCCTTGCGGAGGCCGAGGTGCCCAGGGCAATGGCGGAGGCGTTCCGCGCAGGCCACATGGGTATTATGGACTACTACCGCATGAAGAACGTCGTTGCTGACACCTCCATGCGGGATTCGATAGCGGAGCGCACAAAGCCGAAGGACAGGAAAGACCCACAGCAGTAAAAGGCGGCGCAGAAGTGGCGGAACCAAACGAAGGCGGTTACGGCTGGATTGTCTATCTCATATTCTTCTTCTTCTTGTTCCTGCTGCCCATATTGAAGAAAGTTGCGGAAGCACTGGGCCTGGTCAAGAAGGAGACTCCACTTCACAGGCCGGGAACGCCACTGCGGGGGCCTGACAAGCACACCCCGATGCGGGAGATGCTCGACGAGGTGGAAGGTTTCTTCCGCAAGACACGCATGGAGGACCGTGCGAGACAGAAGCCCGAACACCCCGTGCCCGGCGGCAAGCGCCCGAGGGAGTACTCCGAGTATGACCTGAAGTACAGGGGGCGCAAGCAGGAACTGGCCGAACTGCGCCGGCGCAGGGATGAAAGGCGTGGGCGCAGACGGCTTGAACCGGTTAGAAAGCCCGAACCGCAGCCTGAGCCGGCCCTGAGCGAGCTCCAGCCGCTGCAGCCGCATATCAGGCCAGTGCTGGAGGAAGAGCCGCAGGGGCTCGTCGTCATCGAGGAGCCGCAGTGGGAAAGAGAAGCCTTGACCCCGCTCGGGGAGGTAAAGCCCGAACCGCGGGCGGTTCCTGCGAAGGAAGAGAGCTTCTTTGACGTCATAAGTGAGTTGCCGGAGATGGCGCGGATGGTGGTGATGAGCGAAGTGTTCTCACCTCCGAAGTCGCTGCGGGAAGTGTAAGAACGGGTTGAGAGTAAGTAGAGAGTAGAACAGTAGAGCTGTGGCCTCCTTTCTCCTGCTCTACTGGTCAACTTACTACTATCTTGGCCGGAGGCCACGCCAGAGTGGCGGAACAGGCAGACGCGCGGGATTCAAAATCCCGTTCCCCTCGGGGAGTAAGGGTTCGATTCCCTTCTCTGGCACGGTTTTGCCAGACGAATTTGTGGAAGGAAGCCCATGACGGCGCAGGAAATCCTGACAGTAGTCCCCGAATTCGAGCTGATAGCCGACAAGGAGCTGCGCAATCAGGCGCTGCAGGTCTGGGCTGACGAGCTGGACAAGTACGGGTACTGCGCCGGGGACCTTGGGCGAATGCCGTTCACCACGCTGATTGAGGACAACCCCGTGACGCTGGCAGCCCACATGGGGACCCTGGCGAGGCAGTGTGCGGCCTGCGCCGACCTGATAAACGCGGACTACGGCGCCGAGCTCCAGCTCAACAGGGATGTGCTGATTGCCGCCGCGCTGCTGCATGACGTAGGGAAAGTGGGCGGCACTGAGGAGATTGGCGGGAAGTTCAGGGAGTCGGGGAGAGAGAGGCTGCTGCACCACTCGTTCTCGGGCGTGGGGATACTGATGGCGGCCGGGCTGCCCGACGAGGTGGTGCATGCCGTGGCGGTGCACTCGAAGGACGGAGAGGGCCGGCGCGAGACGCCTGAAGCAGTGCTTCTGCACCATATTGACTTCATGAACTACGAGGCCCAGAAGTTGCACAAGTAGTGTTCCCGTAAGGAGAAACAGCGACAAATTTTAGCTGAAAAAGACTTGACTTGCTTTGTGAGGTTAACTATAACTTCACATCTTACTCCTACTGACGCACAAGGAAGGTCGCAATGCTTGCAAGCAAAAAGACTCTTGTCGGTCTTGATGTAGGCTCAAGCGCCGTCAAGGCGATCGAAATGACAGACCTGGGAGACCGGTTTGCCATAACCGGTTATGCCCAGCGTCCCGTGGAATCCAAGGATACAATTGGAGACACGATACAGGAAGTGTTTGCCGCGGGCGGGTTCCGGACCAGGCAGGTGGTGACCGGTGTGTCTGGGCGTAGCGTCATTGTGCGGTATGTGACGATGATGCGCATGAGTGACGAGGACCTGCGCAATGCCGTCAAGTACGAGGCCGACAAGTACATCCCTTTTGAAGTGGAAGAGGTGATTCTCGACTGCCAGCGCCTTGAAGAGGCCAAGGAGCCCGGGATGGGCGAGAACGAGATGAAAGTCCTGCTGGTGGCGGTGAAGAAGACGTTTATCGAGGACCACGTCGCACTGCTTCTCGAGTCAGGGCTCAAGCCTCTTGTGGTCGATGTGGACTGCTTTGCGCTGGGCAACGCGTTTGAGCTCAAGCTGATGAACAGCGCCAGGTTCGAGGGGATTGACAAGGTCGATGCGCTGATAGATATCGGGGCGAACAAGACCAACATTAATATTATGAAGAAGGGTACGTCATACTTCACACGCGAGGTCTACCTGGGCGGGAACGATTTCACAGACGCGATAAGCCGGCGCTTGAGCATGGACCTGCAGGAGGCCGAGGGTGTCAAGCTCAGCCCTGCGGGCAGGGATGCGGAACTGGAGGAGGCTGTCCAGCAGACTCTCGATGACCTCGCCAATGAGATACACCTGTCTTTCGACTACTATGAGAACCAGTTCGACGAGGAGGTTGACGAGGTGTTCATTTCCGGAGGCAGTGCCGCCCTGCCGGGGTTGGCGCCTTCATTTGAGCGCGCATTTGGCAAGAAGATTAACTTCTGGGACCCGATAGAGGACATGGAGATAAGGTCCGGTACGATAGACCCGAACGAGCTGGCCGCGAATGCGAGCAGACTCGTGATTTCAGTCGGCTTGGCCTCCCGACTCCGTGGCTGAGAGCGGGCCGCGAATGAATCGAGGAAGACGACAGCGGCCCGGGCCCCTTAATCAGTTGCTTCGAGTCTTCCACTTGAGAGGATTAATAAGATGATTCGAGTGAACCTGCTGCCAGAGGAATACCGCAAGGTTGAGAGCACCTCGCTGTCTCTCTTTCTGCTGTTCCTTGTCGGCGTGATTCTTGTGGCGCTCTCATTCGTCTTCTGGCTCATGCTGAGCCTGCAGGGCGGTGGCAAGAAGGTCATCCTGAAGGAGCGCCAGGAGTACCTTGCGAGAGTCACCAGCGATGCGGAAGTAGCCAAGAAGATCAAGGCAGAGCTGGCGGAGTACGAGAAGAGATTGACCACCATTATGGGAATCAGGGCTGGCCGGATATACTGGTCCAAGAAGCTTGACCTGCTCGTAGCCGACACACCACGCAATATCTGGTTTACGTCGATACGAATGATGCAGAGCGACCCTATCAAACTTCCCATCGGACAGGAACCGGACCCAGGAAGGGACGGCGGATACCTCGAGCTGGCCTGCTACCAGATGTCAGACGACTACAAGATACTCGGGGCTTACCGGACCAAGCTGATGCGCGACAGAGTGCTCTACGCGGACTTCTCGAAGATACAGGCGCCGCACTTCACGAGTGTGACTGTGCCTATAGCCGCTGAGGGGTACCAGAAGACTCTGTCTTTCACAGTTGTCCTCCAGTTGAAACCGCAGGTCGTTTACACTACTCAGCCCTAAGGCTGGAACTGGGAAAGGAGCCTTCGGTGGCTAAGGCAGGCGACAAAAAGCTCATGGTTGTCCTCATAATCCTCTTCGTGGTGGCGTTCGGCGTGATAGTCGCGCTCTGCTACTACAGGTGGAACGACAACAAGAAGCTGGAGCAGGAGGTCGATAGCATACAGGCGCGGATAGGCAAGATGGAGTTGATTAAGGCTGAGATATCCGATCTGCGGCAGGAAAGAAGACGGAGCATCGAGGCCATCAACGACCTCACCAAGATACTGCCGACAGAGGCTGAAACGTCTCACTCGGACCTCCTCGAGCTCCTGAGACAGTTTGCGACAGCGTCCGGGGTTTCCGTCACTTCCCTCCTGCGCCCGACGGAAGTGCCTGAACCGGGCATGCCAATCATGAGATACAAATACGAGATCATGGTTGAAGGGACATTCCCGCAGTTCGTGCGGTTCCTGAACCACATTGAGAGGCATGAGCGGTTTCTGAAGGTGGACTCGTTCGAAGTGGCGAACTTGGGGACGGGGCCAATCTGGCCGGAGACGCCTGAGAAGAAGATGAGGCTTCGGCTGACAACTTATACGTACAACCCGGAATAAGACTTGGGAAACTCCTTCGGGGTTGGGAAGGGGAGCTGAACATGAAGACAATAGCGACAGGCCTGCTGCTGACTGCAATCCTGACGTGTTTTGCAGGGGCGGCGAGCGCCCAGACAGATAGCGTGGTCAAGGAACTGCCCATTTCAGAACTTGAGGACAGGTTCCAGCGGACAAAGCGCGCGAAGAACTACACCGACGCCGTTCCTTACATCAAAGAACTTGCGGAACGCGAGCCTACGAATGTCGAGTACCGCTTCGACTATGCCGACACACTTCGTCGTCTGAACAGGCCGGATAAATTCGATGCTGCGAACGCCGAGTTCGAAAAGGTGCTCGAGCTTGATATCAACTTCCTCGAAGCGTACCTGGGCCAGGCCATAATCTACGCGAAACAGAACAACGAGAAAGATGCGACGGGCAAGATGCTGGCCGCCGCGCGGAAGGGCTACCCGGTTCGTGAAATGCAGAGAATACCGGAGCTTCAGCATTATCTTGCCGCCAAAGTGCGCTTCTTCCTGAAGATGGTGGGAACCGACGTCCCGGAGGTCGGTGAGATAAGGGACCCGTTTATCAACCCGCTTCCCAGGATAAAGGTGCCGGGCGAGAATGGCGATGTGCCGTCGGTGAAGGATGTCCCGGAGGTCGTGGAGGGCGACCCGGAGCCCATGCAGCGTGACAAGGCGATAAAGATGTCTGACCTGCTGGTCAGAATTCAGAAGAATCTCTATTCCGGTGCGGAGGAACAGGCCAGGATAGAATTCCAGCAGTTCAAAGAGCTTTACCACGATGTCGAGCTGGGCAGGATAACGAACAAGGACTACAAGGAACAGATGATTGAGACCTGGAAGGTGGCGCTCGAGACTGTGTTTCCGCAGCTTCGGGAGATAGAGCTCAGGAAGTTCATGGAGGAGGCGCGCGCCGGGCTCGACAAGCTCTACGAGGACCTCAGGAAGAAGGATATCGAGGCGGCCAGAGAACATAATGCGGCACTCGTGAAAATCCTCGAACCCAAGCTGAAGGAAGAAGAGTATCAGGAAAAAGCAATGCTGTTCGAGGCGGAAAGAGCGACTCTGATGGAGCGGGTCAAGATTCTTGAAGAGTTCCACAAGAATGTAAGGCCGTTCCTGAAGCTCACCGCCACAATAACCAGCTCCAAGGTCAACATCGCGATGATGGAGACACTCTTCGGCGGGGAAGTCAAGAAATCCAGCTTGATGAAGACTGATTCGCTTCCCCGCATGGAAGAATTCGTCGTGACCGAGATCGAGGAAGACCTGATTCGGGCGCGCTACAAGGGTGAGGAAGTTGAGATACTCATGGGCAGGGATTTTCGCGCACCGCAAGGCCCTTGAGCAAAAAGAGTAATAAAATATCTCGAGGACGATTTTTTCGGAGGAGAGGATGAACAATCGCAAGACCGTAGTGTCTCTTGCCGTGGCTACCCTGTTCGCGACGGTGCTGGTCACCGGTATGGCCTTCACCGGCGAGGTATGTGCGCAGGATGTCGAGGCGGGGGCAAGGGGGATGCCGGATGACACCAAGCTGGTTGACATTCCTGCAGAGACGGGGACGCCGCTGAAAGAGCTCCTCAAGTACCTCGTGCGCGAACTGGGAATAAACCTGAATTGTTCGCCGGAGCTCGACAATGTGAAAGTCGAGCTCATGCTTGTGCGCGTGCCCTGGCGAAAGGCCCTCAATGAGGTCGCGGAGCGAGTCGGCGGGCAGGTTGTCGAAGAAGCCCGCAACTGGCTCAAAATCGTGCCTATGCCCAAGGTCACCATCAAGATGCAGGATGCGGACCTCACGCTTGTGCTCGACCAGCTCGCGACGCTCTCGGGCGCCAACATCGTCATAGCGCCGGACGTCACCGGCAAGGTCACCATCAACCTCAGAAACGTGCCCTGGAGGACCGCCTTCGACACAATCATAAAAACACTCAACTACGTGGTCGTCGAGGAGGATTATTCAATCCTGCGCGTGGTTCGCCCGGAAACGCTCCAGGCACAGTTGGAAACAAAGATATTGCAACTGGAGTACCTGCGGCCCCGCGACCCCTACATGGCTTCGTTCCCCACAGGCGGCGGTGGCGGTGGCGGCGCGGTCGGCGGCGGCGGCAACCTGGTCCTGGCCGGACCGCAGGCACCCAGGGGCCGGGGCATCGAAGATTTCACCCTCCTGAAAGTACTGCGCAACGTGCTTACCCCCAACGTGGGCAAGCTCGAATACGACTACGAGAGAAACTGCGTTGTCGCAATTGACACAAAGCCGAAGCTGCTGGAAATGCAGAGGCTGGTGGAGAGGATGGACATAGCTCCCCAGCAGGTGTCAATCGAGATAAAGTTCATCCGTACGACATCCATTGACCTCTTCGAGCACGGCATCAGATTCGACGACCCGAGCACAGCGGAGGAAGACGGTGGGGTCATCCATGCCTACTTCCCGAGACCCATGGGCGGAAGCCCGGGCGGCACCTATGATTTCGACCTCGGCCGCTGGGAGACGATTCGCGACGACTTCAAGGCAATAGGCACTCTGGACTTTACACAGACCAGGATGATGCTCAGACTCATCGAGTCGGACGACAACTCGCGTGTCATACAGTCGCCCTCGATTACCATCACGGACAATCAGGAGGCTGTCATATTCGTCGGTGAGAGCGTCCCGTACGTGAAACAGGACGCAACGGTTGACCAGAGCGGCAACGTGACGGTCACTATTGCCGAAGACCCCAAATCCCCCATTTCGGTCGGGTTTACCCTGTTCGTTACACCCCACGTTATCAAGAGCACGGGCGAGATATTCATGACAATCATACCCAAGACCAACTCGCTTACAGGGACCTCCTCGCCCGACAACCTTGGGTTTGAGCGTTTCTCGGCACAGCTTGCCAGCGGCGTGGAGACCTACCTGGACCTGCCGCGTACGCTCAACCAGACGATTGTAACCAAGATGCTGCTCAAGGACGGCAACACGGCAGTTATCGGCGGGCTGCTGACACAGCGCAAGATTGAAAAGGAGTCGCGCATACCGTTCTTCAGCGCCATACCGTTTATCGGGTCTCTTTTCCGCTGGAAGAGGCAGGAGGACCGGACGGAGAATCTCGTCATATTTGTGACGCCGAAGCTCATCAAGAGCTCGGAAGAACACCTGACAAGGACCGAAGAACAGCTCAGAACTCTAAAGAGGGTTGACTACTTCTATTACAAGTACAGGTCCAACGCTGCTGCACAGCTTGAGGCCAGGCTCCGTGAGGAACGGGCCAAGACTGAAGAGGCGAAGGCTGCTGCCGCTCGGGCCGCCAAGGAACCTAAGAAAAAGGGAGAGGCAAAGCCTGAGAAATAGCCGGGATAAGACAATAGAACTGCCAACCCTCTATTGTGGAAAAGAGTCATTCTGTTGTGTCCTCCCCGTAACGGGGAGAACGCGCTGAGACCTTCCCGGTGCCTGCCTTCGCCGCAGCTTCGCCACGGGCCGGAACTCGCGCCCACTCGAATAAGAGGGTTGCGCATGCTGTGCATGGCCCCGCGCGGCAGTTGCTGTTGACGAACTCGAATGCCCGCCTCTCCCTGGGAGAAAAATTCTCATGCCGAAGAAGCGTATGTTGATTAACGCCGCCGAATTCGCCGAGAGCCGCATCGCGGTTGTCTGCGATGGCAAGCTCGAAGAGTACTATACCCAGCGCCGGGGCGGCGAACATGGCGCTGGAAACATCTATAAGGGCGTTATCGTGGCGGTCGAGAGAAGCCTGCAGGCGGCATTTGTGAATATCGGCGGCCCGGTCAACGGGTTTCTCCAGGTCGGCGATGTCTCGTACGAGGTCGCCAGGAAGAGCCGCACGAAGAGGACACGCGGCTCGCGCGGCGGTGCGCCGCGCATTCAGGAACTCCTGCAGAAGAACCAGGAGATGCTCGTCCAGGTCACCAAGGAGGCAATCGGCGCCAAGGGGCCTGCGCTCACTACTTTCGTCAGTGTTCCCGGGCGGTATCTCGTCCTCATGCCGCTTTCCACGCACATAGGCGTCTCCAAGAAGATCGAGGATGAGGAGACCCGCAGGAAGCTCAAGGCAATGCTCAAGCAGCTTGACCCGCCAAAAGGGATGGGCTATATCATCCGCACCGCCGGTGCAGACCACACGAAGCGCGAGCTGAAGAGCGACCTCAGCTATCTCGGGCGCCTGTGGAAGGCGATTGAGAAGAAGACCAGGACCATGAAGGCTCCCGCGCTTGTGTACCAGGAGAGTGACCTCGCCATTCGCACCGTGCGTGACATCTTCACTCCCGACATCCAGGAAATCATCACCGATTCCCGCGAAGTTCACCGCGGCGTAACGGAGTTCCTCAACGCGGTGATGCCCAGGTACGCCAGCAGGGTAAAACTGTTCGACAGCGCCAATCCCCTCTTTGACCATTACGAGGTCGAGTCAATGGTGGAGGAGATTTTCAAGCGCGAGATAGCTCTGCCCCAGGGCGGGAGCATAGTGATAGAGGAAACCGAGGCGCTGGTGGCCGTAGACGTCAATTCGGGACGATTCAAGGCACGCAGTGCGGAGGAGACGGCGTTCAAGATTGACATGCAGGCAGCCGAGGAGATAACGCGCCAGATAAGGCTGCGTGACCTCGGCGGGCTGATTGTCATAGATTTCATCGACATGAGAAGCATCGAGCACACGCGCACGCTCGAGAAACGAATGCGTGCTCTCATGCGGACCGACAGGGCCCGCCACTCGCTGACCCGCATAAGCCAGTTCGGCACTATGCAGATAACCCGCCAGAGGCTGCGTCCGAGTGTGCAGAGGCGCTCCTCCGGCGTGTGCCCCCACTGCGGCGGTACGGGCATGATTCGCAACCTCGAGACTATTTCGCTCCACGCACTTCGCAGGATAAAGGCCGAGCTGCTGCGCTCGTCGGGGCCGTCAATCCGCGTGCTGCTGCACCCGCAGGTTGCCGAGGATTTCCATAATAATATGCGGGCGGAGCTTCTTCATCTTGAAAACATGTACAATAAGAAGATAATGGTATGCTCTGAATCGTCCGCCGAAATAACGGAAGTCAGGATAGAGCAGGCACGTTGAGAAACTCTCGGAGGCGCTGTAATGTACGCTGTGATTAGGGACAGGGGCAGGGAATTCAAGGTTGGCGAAGGCGATGTCATCCAGCTTGACAGAAACCGGCTTGAAAAGGGCGAGACTATCGAGTTCGACGAGGTGCTTCTCTGCAGCGACAAGGATGGTGTGCAGGTGGGGCAGCCGCTGGTGTCGGGCGCGAAAGTGACGGCCGAGGTGCTGGGTGAAGCCAAGGGGAAGAAGATCGTCGTGCTGAAGTTCCGCAAACGCAAGGACTCCCGCACCAAGAGAGGCCACCGCCAGACATACACCGCCGTCAGGATTACGAGTATCCAGAAGCCCTGACATGAAGAGATCCAATCCCAGAGACAGCAAGAAGGCCGCGCAGACCTCCGTTGTGGTACTGCTCGAGAGTGCAGGCCGCATTCTCAAAAAGACGGGCGCTGCCGCAGCCATGATTTACGCGGACTCGCTGCCCGACATCGAGTCAATCAAATGTCTCCCTGACGATGTTCCCGTCGTGCTGGTCACAAGGAACGCGGACCTGGACTTTTCCCGCTTCCCGGGCGTGAAAGCGACCATTACTGTTCCGCCATTCAGCTTCACCCGCCTGGACAGGATTAAGCTGGCGGCCGTCGTGGGCCTCGCCCGCGGCGTTCTCAAGACCGGGCAGAAGATAGTCTGCGTGACCGGCATCGCCGGCGCCGGAAGCCCTGACACGCTGATGGTGCTTGAAATAGGCACTGAATTTGAAATGTTCGGCGACCACGCCGGAGACTTCCTTACCCCGGATGTCAATCCCGAAGTGATTGTGCGGATATTAGACCTCGCGGCCCACCTGTCCCTGGAGGGCAGGGAGGGCAGGCCGGTCGGAACCTCCTTTGTGGTGGGCGACCACGAAAAGGTGCTCTCCTACACCAGGCAGATGACCATTAACCCGTTTCGCGGATACCCGGAGGAGGAGCGTAACATCCTTAGCCCGGAGCTCAAGGAGACGGTCAAGGAGTTTGCATCCATTGACGGCGCTTTCGTGGTTCGCGGCGACGGGGTGATTCTAAGCGCCGGCGCCTACCTCCAGCCCCCGGGCGCTGAGAAGGCACTCGAGCCCGGCCTGGGCGCGAGGCACCTGGCGGCGGCGGCGATGACCGAGTCTACGGGTGCTCTTGGAATAGTCCTGTCGGAGTCCACAGGTGCCGTGAGACTCTACAAGAACGGCAGGATAGTAATGGCGATTGAGCGGCCGAAAGGGCTGGCGTAGCCTGCCCCTGAGGCGATTTGGGGCTGGAGGAATTCGTGCCATTAGACGAGAATCCAACTGGCCAGCCTGTTAGTGAGATTAAGGGTGAGAAGCTCTCCGTCAGGGTTCTTCTTGATGTCTCGCTTGGACTGCTCGTCATGTTCCTTGTCGGGCGCCTGATGGTCTCCGGGATTGGCCAGGAGGCCTGCGCGCCTTCCGTGAACAAGGTCATCGAGCTGTTTCCGGCGCTCGCTCTCGTCTTCTGGATACTGGCCGCGCTCTCGGCGGGCCGGGTCAGGTTCGAGAGAACGGGTGTGCGAATACCGATATTGATTTTCATTGCCCTGACCGTGCTCTCGGTCGCCCAGGCCAGCTATGCACTGGCCGCGGCGCAGACTGCAGGTACGTGGGTGGTTCATGTCTGCGTGTTCTTCCTTGTCATCAACCTCGGCTCCGACCGGCGCCGGTACAACGTAATCCTGACGGCAGTTATCGCTACAGTTGCCGTTGTAGCCATCCTGTCATTCTACCACTACTTCCACGACCTCAGACAGGCGCGGGAGCTCTACGAAAAAGACCCATCCGTAGTGGTGGTTCCCGAGAATCTGCGTCATGAGTTCGCTGACCGCCTCAACCTTGATGAGGAAACCGGTACCTTCATACAGTCAAACACGTTCTCAGGCTACCTCATCATGGTCGTGCCCCTGGTGCTCTTCCTGACCTACGGAGCGATTCGCCGCTGGCGGGCAGAAAGCAATATCGGCCCGGCGGTGCTGCTGCTCGCAAGCGCCGCTGGTGCAGGCGCACTCTACCTTGCGGGCTCGAAAGGCGGATACGCCGGGCTGCTGGGCGGCATCCTTCTCTTCTGCGGCTTCTACTACCTGCATAAACGACCTCCAGACAAGCTGCGCAAGGCGCGATTGAACGCGATTGTTGTGATAGTCGCGGTCGTAATACTGTTTGTCGCCTTGATGATGGCGGTAGGCTACGACAGCCTTCCCGCAAGCGTGCGGGTGCGCCTCGGCTACTGGGACGCCGCGATGCGGATGATATGGCACAACCCGCTTGGCGTCGGGCTCGCGAACTTCCAGGAACACTACCCGGTACACCAGCAGGCCTGGGCGACGGAAGTGCGAAGCGCCCACAACTCATACCTCTCGATATGGTGCGAGCTCAGTATTGCGGGATTGGCGGCGTTTGTGGCGATTCTGTTCTTGTCAGGCAAACGGTACCTGTCGGCACTCAAGCGCGGGAGTGACAACCCCGGCGCTGAGGCCGCGCAGGACGGCGACTGGAAATTGTACCTCAGCATGCTGCTTGCGGGGGCCGGCGGCTTTGCCGCTGTTAGCCTGCTCGGTCGGTTCTCCCAGATACCGCTTGCCGAGCCCGGCCGTTCACTGCTCGCATTCGCGACCGTGCTCTGGGTCGCGCTGGCCGCCGGGCTCCTGCTGTCACAAAAGGTTTTGAGCAGGTCACTTGCCTCTGCCGGCATCGCCCTGGGGCTTCTCGCCTTCGTGTGCCATGCGTTCATAGATTTCGACTTCTACTCGCACGGCGTCAACGCCACCTTCTGGGTCCTGCTCGGGCTCCTGCTCTGCCACTGCTGCCGGCTCGAGGGGTCGGCCGGGAAGGCGCCTTCGCGTTTCAGCAGGCTTGGTGTTGCGGCGGTTGTGCTCATAATGGCGGTGGTTGTGCTGTTCGGCGTCGTCTATGTGCCTCATTCGCTCAATGCGGACGCGCAATCCCGGACTGCGCGCACCCTCGGCGAAGATGCCGTCAGGGCGGGCTATGACCCCGCGCTTGCGCTGGGCGCGGCCGAAGAGTTCGAGAAGGCGCAGAAACTGGGCCCGTGGAACGCCGAGAACTACAGGTGGGCCGCGGAACTCTACGAGCACGTCTTCTTCAAGACTGGCAATCCCGTGTTCGCCTACTCGGCAATCGAGAACTACTCGGGCGTTCTCAAGCTGCGCGGGAACAGCTACAACG
>DAOVDS010000360.1 GCA_030669415.1 bacterium | reverse complement strand
CAGACCGGCGATTCTCTTTTTAAGGAAGCGCTTGATCCACTTGTAGACCACGCACCGTATGACACCAACGCGTCGCGCCACCTCTGAGAGCGATTCTCCATCAGCCCGTAGCAGGATGATACGCGCACGCCGTGCCTGGCCAGCGCGTATAGTGGTGCTGCGGACGCGGTGTTCGAGTTGAGCCCTTTCGTCACCTGAAAGGGTGACAACGAGTGACGATCTTCTTCCTTTTGCCATGCCTCTGCCCCCCAATAAACCGTGTCTACGGTAATATCGGCAGGGTTATCTTCTAACTTTAGGCTTTTTGTATACTTTTTCATGATTCGCTGTACTAAGATAAAAACCAGTTTCTTCCGCTTGAAGATTCCTATCGCAATACTACTCTTAGTTTCCACCTGAGATTCTCCAAATGGATTGTACCTGCGACTATTGCAGCTTCCTTCTACCTTAATATTACCACAATAATAGACTGTTAGCAAGCGGGAATTCGTACTTACGTGTACTTACGCAAACGCTCATGATATGCCTTGCTATTTTGCGTATCTTGACCAACTCACTGTATCGAGAAAAAATAGAAGCAGCCCCTTTTTGCGATTACTTTAATAAAAGCAGGAGCATGTTCTTCGCATGCCCCTGCTTCATTTTACAAACTTCCCCTCCCTTGAGGGGAGGGGATTGAGGGGAGGGTGATAAAAATAATTCCCCCTCACCCCAACCCTCTCCCCCCAGGGGAGAGGGGGAAAGCCGGCCAACTTCAGCAGATACATGCAACTGATAAATGCTATAGCCTCCTCACTTGACCTCGAAGTCCGCGTCTATCACCTCGCCTTCGTCTGGTTTCCCCTGCTGAGCTCCAGGCTGCGCGGCGCCCGGCGGAGGCTGCGGCCCGCCCGGCCCTCCCGGCTGCCCCGTCGCCTGGCGGTACATCTCTTCGGCCACCTTGTGGAACTTTTGCCACGTCTGCTCGAGGCCCTTTATGGCCGCGTCTATCTGCTCGGGCGTGCCGTCCTTGGCGAGTTCGCGCAGCTTGTCCACGTGCCCCTGTATCTCCGACTTGAGCGCCGGTTCAACCTTGTCGCCAAGCTCGTTGACCTGCTTCTCAGTCTGGTATGCCAGCGAATCAGCCCTGTTGCGGGCATCAATCTCCTCGCGGCGCTTCTTGTCTTCCACTGCGTGCTCCTGCGCATCCTTTTGCATCTTGTCAATTTCCCCATCGCTGAGGCCGCTGGAGCTCATTATCTTGATTGACTGCTCCTTGCCCGTGCCGAGGTCTTTGGCCGAGACGTTGAGTATGCCGTTGGCATCTATGTCGAAAGCGACTTCTATCTGGGGCACGCCACGGGGCGCGGGCGGGATGCCGGCAAGCTGGAACCTGCCGAGCGTCCGGTTGTACGCGGCCATCTCACGTTCGCCCTGCAGGACGTGAATTTCCACCGATGGCTGGCTGTCGCTCGCGGTGGTGAAGGTCTCCTTCTTGCGTGCCGGTATCGTCGTGTTTCGCTCTATCAGCCTGGTCATGACGCCGCCGAGTGTCTCAATGCCCAGAGACAGCGGCGTGACATCCAGCAGCAGGACATCCTTGACCTCGCCGGCGAGCACGCCGCCCTGTATCGCGGCGCCCACCGCCACCACTTCGTCCGGGTTTACGCTGCGGTTGGGCTCCTTGCCGAACATTTCCTTCACCACTTCCTGAACGCGCGGCACCCTGGTCATGCCGCCGACAAGCACGACCTCGTCAACGTCCGAAGGCTTGAGTTTCGCATCTTCGAGTGCTTGCTTGACCGGTCCGCGGGTGCGGTCAATAAGGTGTCCGACCATCTGCTCGAACTTGGCCCGGGTAATCTTCATTTGAAGGTGTTTTGGACCCGACTGGTCCGCGGTAACGAACGGCAGGTTCATGTCAGTCTGGGGAGAGGTGGAAAGCTCGCACTTGGCCTTCTCGGCCGCTTCCTTGAGCCTCTGCAGAGCCATCGGGTCGTTCTTCAGGTCAATGCCCTGCTCCTTCTTGAACTCGGCCGCCAGCCAGTCAATCAGCACCTGGTCGAAGTCATCGCCCCCGAGATGCGTGTCCCCGTTTGTGGAAAGCACCTCGACGACGTTTTCGCCCACGTCGAGTATGGATATGTCGAATGTCCCGCCGCCGAGGTCGAAGACGGCTATCTTCTGGTTCTTCCTCTTGTCCAGCCCGTATGCGAGCGCGGCCGCCGTAGGCTCGTTGATAATGCGCTCGACAGTCAGGCCCGCGATTTTGCCCGCATCCTTGGTGGCCTGGCGTTGCGAGTCGTTGAAGTAGGCGGGCACGGTGATGACCGCGCGTGTTACTTGGGCACCGAGGTATGTCTCGGCCGTTTTCTTCAGTTCCTGAAGCACCATGGCGGATATCTCCGGCGGCGTGTACTGCTTGCCCTGCGCCTCCACCTTGACCAGCTCCTGCGGGCCGCCGACAATCTTGTAGGGAACGAGCTTCTCCTCGGCATCCACCTCGGCGTGCCTTCGGCCCATGAAGCGCTTGATGGAAAAGACGGTGTTCTGAGGGTTGGTAATGGCCTGGCGCTTCGCAATCTGGCCGACCAGCCGCTGCCCGTCATCCGTGAACGCCACAACCGACGGCGTGATGCGGTTGCCCTCGGCGTTGGTGATGACTGTCGCCTTGTCGCCTTCCATCACCGCGACGCACGAGTTGGTCGTGCCAAGGTCAATCCCGATAATCTTCTTCGTTTCAGCCATCATCATCTCCTTACAGGTTTTGGTTTCTCAGTTTTCACAATTACTATCGCAAATGCTGTGCCGCCACGCCTGTCGCATCAGAGCTTCAGGTGCCTGCCTGCCCGGTGACGCGCAACTTCTTATCTGGACGCAACTTACGATGTTGTGGGAGGTGGTGCTCAAATAGCGTATCGGCAGGCGGAGAGCCATTTTGGCACAGTTCATTCTGAGTAGCATGCCATATTGACGCCGTGCAAGCCGCGGGCCTTTGACCCTGCAATTCAGTCGTCGGCCCATATTATCAGCGGTGCGTAGAGCCAGTAGTCAGTCTCTGCAATCTTCACCGGCTTCTCGGCGCCGGCAATATAGACCCAAACCTGGAAGCCCTTTTCCAGCCTCTTCGCGAAGGCAATTGCCTTGCCATCGCTCGATACTGTCGAGCCCCACGCAGAACTCTTCTGAACCAGCTTGCGAGTGTCTCCCTTTATGTACCACGTGCCCGGCTCCTTGATGCCGGAGAAAAACGGGCCGCGGCTGGGAACGTAATCCGCCTTCTTCAGCTTCAGCGTCTTCGCGTCAATCTCGTAGACTTCCTTCAGTGAAAAGCACCAGAAAATTTTGCCGGACGGACAGTGCTTGTAGACCATTGACCCGAAGCCTGTTTCCCCTGGCTTTGACTTATGGAAGACTTTACCTTCACCGGTTCTGATATCATATACGACAAGTTCGAGATAACTCTTCTTGTACCGTTCTGCGAAGTCCTTTCCCTCAGGGCAGATTGCGCGCACGTAGACCATGCGGTTTTCATCCAGGAAACCAAACTGGCTGTTATGTCCCTCGGAACACCCTCTGCCTGGCACGTAATCCATGTCAGAAGCGACAGTCTTGCATGTTCGCGCAGCCACGTTAATGAGGTCAATGCTGAACTTATAGTATTCTTTG
>DAOVDS010000098.1 GCA_030669415.1 bacterium | reverse complement strand
AGCAGTGGCATGTCAATAATCATGGATGGGCCCATAGAGCCCCAAAAGTAACAGCGCCCCGGGCGGAAGAAGGGTGGGTAGCGCCAAGACCCGGCAGGGTCAGAACCAGAAGCCCAGCGAGAGGTAGATGCCGTTAATGTCCTTGCGCTTCATGACAATGCCTCGATAGCCGAGTGCGAGCTCGAAAGCCCCCGTTATGACCCCCAGGGCGAAGTCATACTCAGTTATGCCGCTGTGGTTTGCGATGAAAATCTGGCTGAAGCCGGCACGGAACACGAAAGGCTTGTAGGGAAAGCAGTCGAGCTCGAAGCCGACATCAAGCCCGGAGCGTCCGCCGACGGAGACCACACCCGTCCCCGAGCGCATCAGGATGTTTCCAGAGGCCGGTGAGCGCAGGTAACTTATTCTCAGGCGGGTGAATTTCATGCGGTCCTGCTTGTCGAAGCGGCTCCTTTCGTCGTAGGTGGTGTCGGAAAGAGACAGGTCAAAGCCGGAACCCATTCTGAGCGTGAGTCGCAAGGTCAGGCCGTAGAAGTCGGAGTTCATTCGCTGATACTCTGTCCTGAGCACGCCTGGCGCGCCCCTCGGTGGTGTATCGGGGTCGTAGAAAGCGTACTTGTCGAGGCTGTAGGGGAAAGCCCGGTATCTGAAGCCGTGGTCTCGGAGGACCACATCGTAAATAGCCTTGCCGGCACCTTCGAAGGTGACCTTGAATAAGCTGCCGAGAAACGTGTTCCATTTCTTCTCGGTCTTTTCCTCTTTCTTGCCTTCTTTGAGGCTCTTGTCTGGGGCTTTGGCGTCGGGTTCCCCATCGGGCGCGCCTTCGGGCTTCGCTTCCTTTTCCTGCGCTTTCTCCGCGGGCTTGTCAGCCTCCTGGTCGGCAAGGGCCTGCCCGAGGCTGAGCAGCGTGGCCGCGAACACCAGAAGCATCGAGAACGTGGACAGTTTATTCATTCAAGCCTCCATTACGGTCAGCTAAAACGGCGTTACACCGGGCGCTACCACCTGTCGCTGTTTGGCGGTTGGTACTTGTCTCTCGCTATCGCCTTGCGGGCTATGAAGTAGTAGATAATCGCGCCAACAACGCCTGCGAGGACGACGACCAGTATCCAGACGATTTTGTCGTTGCCCGGCAGGTACTCGTTGGTTGCGCAGTCTATTACCGCCCATATCCACAGGACAAGGCCGAGTATGCCGATAACTGCGAACACGAGGAAAAAAGGTATAAGTACGAAAGCTTCCGTTGGCCCCATTGCTTTGCTCCTTACAGGCAGCGATAAAATGTATTATGCACAAGCCGGAGGCATTTGAAACCCATTTTCTCTGAGGCCAAGGAAAGTCGGTCGGGTCAGAACCAGAAGCCTATGGAGATGTAGACCCCGTCTATCTGCTCGCCCTTGGTGATGAGGCCGCGGTATCCCAGGGAAAACTCGAAGGGGCCTGCCATAACGCCGAACGCCACGTCAATGTCGGTTACGCCCCTTGAGCGTCCGACGAAGCTGTGGTTGAGGCCTGCGCGAAGCGTGAACGGCTTGTGGAAGAACCAGTCGAGTTCGGCGCCCAGGTCCAGGCCGGAGGAGCCGTGGAGGTCTGCAACGCCGAGACCTGCCCGCACGAGGAGATTCGTGCCGAGGGGGCTGCACAGGCGGTTGAGCCTCATGCGGGTGAAGTTCAAATGGTCGTGGTCGCCGGAGCGCAGTTTCTCGTCGTAATAAGTACCTGCGCAGGCGAAGTCCCAGCCCGAGGGCATTCTGAGTGTGAGACGCCAGGTGAGGCCGTAGAGGTCGGGGTTTATGCGCTGGTACTGCGTTCTGAGCACGCCGGGCGCCCTCGGAATCTTGTCACAGGCGTGGAAGACATAGGAATCCTTGTTGTAAGGAAAGGCGCGATACCGGACACCGTGGTCGGTGAACACCTCTTCCTTTACAGCCTCGCCCATTGCGGTGAACATCGCCGCAAAGAGCTCGCCGAAGAACTGGTTCCAGAAGCCTTCGTACTCTTCATCGTCATCGTCATCATCGAAAATATCTTCAGCGTGTTCTTTCTTCTCTCGCCTGTCGCTTTTCGGCTTGCTTGAGGATTTCTTCTGTGCCTGCGCGGCTTCTTTGAACTTCTGGAGCTTTCCGTCTGCGAGCGCCTTATCGCAGACGGAAGCACTGAGAGCGAAGGAGAGCACAAGCGCGGCGAGGAAACACAGGGTTCGTCTCATCGGATTCTCCTTCCCACAATTTGAGCCGGGACATCTCTCCAAACGTATCTGGGCGCTGGAAATTCAACACTTCAGCGCGTGTTCGCAGCTTGGAAGAATGAAAAAAGGGCGCAGAAAGGCTATATCTTTTCCTTTGCCCGCTTGGCGTACTCGGTGTCGGGATACTTTTTGATGACCTGCTCGAAGTATTTCTTGGCCTGGCTTTCCTTGCCCCTGGCCTCGTATTGCAGTGCCTTGGCGAAGATTTTGCCCGCCGCCAGCTCGTCCTTGAGACTCTCATCAGAGTCTAATGCTTTTATCTTCTCCTGTGCCTTCCTGGCTTCGTCCATACCGGTGAAAGCTTTGCGGATTTGGATGAGAAGCTCTCTTGCCTCGTAGGGCATTTTCTCCTTGAGCAGGTTCTCGGCCTGTGTGAAAAGCTCATCGCGGCGCTTCTCGATTTCTTCTTTTATGTACTTCGCGTCTGCTTTTTCAGCCTCTTTCGCCTTGTCGTCATCGAGCACCCTCTGTGCCATGCGCAGAGCACTCCCCAGGTCACCGCGCTTTGCCTTTCGCACCACAGTCTGGAGCCGCTTGGCCACGTCGGCCTTGAGCTCAAGCTGGGTCGGGTTCTCGGATACGCCTGCAGAGGCCTTGGGCGCAACCTTGACAAGCCATTCAACCGCGCTTTGCGCCGCATTCCTCGGAGCCATCTGGTGCCCGCCGGGGAAGACGTTGACCTCTGTCTTGTTTCCTTTCTGCTTGAGAGCCTCGGCCGTCTTCTTGACGTGGGCAACCATGTCCCTGTCGCCGATAATGAAATAGACAGAAACATGCTTGGGAATATCCGGCAGGCTCCGGGCCCAGGAGCCGGCGACCGCCATGGGTATTACGCCCGCGAAATGGTCGGAATAGGCTTTCGCCATGTTGAACGCCATGCCGGAGCCGCCTGAGAAACCGGAGGAGTAGCACCTCTTGTCGTTGATTGAGAACCTTGTGTGGGTGTCTTTCCACATCGCCTTGGTTGCAGCCTCGATAGGACCGCCAGGCCCGTTGCGGGCGTTGTTCGAGCCTACCACAATCCAGCCGTTGCGCTCGCAGACATCCTTGAAGAGTGTCACAAACGCCATCCCGTTGGCGCCGGGGCTGAAGCAGTAGAGTATGGGCCATTTCTTAGCCTTGGAGTACTTGCTGGGAACGTAGCAGGCGTACCTCTGGCTTGCATCATGCTTGCACGAGACGGTTGTAACCTGTCCCGGCGCTATCTTGTCCTGGGCGGGCGCCTGTGTGCTCAGGCAGACCGCCAGCAGGAGCACTGCCGCGATAATGATAGTCCTTGGCATGTCTCTTTCCTCCACTTGCAGAACCGGCCTTGTGGCTGCTCCTCGACTATTCCCGAGTCTAAGATATCCGGCACGCGCAAGTCAAGGCAAAGATACTCTCGTGACACAACTGTTACGCAGAATCCAAGGTGACTCCGAAGGCGGATTACTTCATCACTTGCAGGGCCTCGGCTCTCGTGGAGGCTATGAAGAACAGGCCCGCAAGACCGAGGGTGTCGAAGACTTTCCTGATATTCGGTCGCATCGCGAGCAGGATAGCCTGTCCGCCGCCAGCTTTCAGGGAAGAGGCGCAGTTCACAAACACGCCTATTGCGGATGAGTTCGCGTACTTTACGTCAGCCAGGTCGAAGATTACCTTGACGAAGCCCTCTTCCTGGAGCGAACTGACAACTCTCATAATCTCGTTCGCCTCGCGGCGCTGCAGGAAACCACCAAGCGTAATTATTGCGGTGGTTTTCGGCTTTTCCAACCGCGCTACCTTGAGCAGCAGCTCGGCTTCCTGCTCGGCTTCCCGCCCGGTTGTTACCGGCCGCTTCCGGGCGGATTTCCGGACCCGTCTGCGTGTGCTCTCTCTCTTCACTGGCGATATTCTCCCATTCCCCTCGGAGAGGTCTGGGGAAAATCATATCAGACCCCAACGATAGAGTCAATGCCCAAGAGAAGGAAATTTGGCACTGGCGGACCGATTCTTCACAACTGTCGTATCGACTATGTCCAGAATTGCCTCACTGCGGACAGGGAGAACAAGCTTGCTGGCGAATCCTCTCTCTGCGAGTATTCCCTCTTCAAGGTCTTCTTGCGCAAGTGCTATCAGGCCCGCACCTGCGAGGCGGGGTCTGCGCCCAAGACTGCGGCGAAACTCCGCCAGATCGAAGTCGGTATGTCCGAGGTGAACGAATATCACTTCCGGCACCCGCTCGGCGCATACAAGGCCTGCCTGAAACGCGTCAGAAGCGCAGTACAGCTCATAGCCGAAAGCACTTTCCACCGCAGCGCGGAACTGTCTTGTCATGTCCGGCTGAGAGCTCAGCAACAGCACCACCACCGGCTCGCCGGGTGCGGATACAACAGGGAGGTTACGCTTTGCCAGGAAGTCGATTAGCTCGCCCCTCGGGACGCGGCGCGCCTGGGAGCCGGGAAGCTTGTACCCTTCGAGCAGGCCTGTCTCAAACCACTTCACCACGGTGTTTATGTTGACATCAAATATCTTGGCGATTTCTCCCGTGGTGAAGACAGTCTTGGACCCGAGGATGGAATTCATCTCAGCGAGTCTCCCAAAACACACAAGTCTATTTGCAGAGATGTCCGAAATGAATTATAACATCAATACTCGAAATGTCCAGCGCAAAGTTGCGCAGGCTCGCAGATTTGCCACTTTTCTTTCTTCCCGAGCGCCCCATCTTTGGCAAACCAGACACAATGCGGCTTTCAAGCTGGCCTAACAGTGTAGTGCCTGTAGTTACTGGTTCTGAAAACTCCCCGCGTCTGTAAGCACCTGTTTCTCTATCTTAGAGAGTCAAAACCACGCCAAACCCGTGCCGCAGGCGGCCTTCAGAATGTACATGCTCAAGTGACAAATTTTGTCACATGACGTTGTACCCATAAACATGTGCCAAAAGGAAACTTTTTTCACGCCGTAACTGGTGTTGTCCAAACACGTTATCCGGGATTGCGGAATCGGCATAGGCGTTTCATCACACTTGTGCGTTTGTATTCTGCGCGAATTATAGAGGCGCGTGTTGGTGAGAAAGCGAAGTCTGGAGGTCAGAGGTGCCCGAAGCTGTGAAATTCTACTGCGCGACCTGCCTTAGAAGCAGGAAGTTCGTGCGCGACGGCCAGGTCTACCGGTGTGAAGTCTGCGGCAGGATAGTGTATCCGCGTGAGGTCAGGCGAAAGCACGGTGGCGGGGAAGAACATGGCATTGGGAAAAGAGATTAGGTGAAAGTCTTGATTCAGAAAGCACTGGAAGAGGGAAAGGCGCTGTGGCCTGAGAGGTTCCCGGCGAGGATTCTGGAAGAGAGGCGCAAGGTGATGGGCAGCGTCATTTTCAACCTGCAGTACCAGAATGACGCGCGGCTGGCGCTGGGGTCGCTTTTCAGGGAAGAGCACTTCAGGTACCACGAGTCCGCGCCGGCAGGTCTCGCCGTGTACCAGGGGGTTGATCTGGCGATTTCGGCTGGCAGGTTTGCAGACTACTTCGCGATTGTGACAATCGGCGTCAGCGAAAACTTCGAGGTATTTGTGCTCGACACGTTCAGGGCGAGACTTTCTTTTGAGCGCCAGGCTCGGGCGATTATCGCCACGGCAAGCCGGTACGACCCGGTGAGAATCGCAGTCGAGGCGACCGGCTACCAGGTCGCGCTTGCGCAGGTGCTTGCCTCACGCACAGCTCTGCCGGTCAGCCCGGTGTTCCCTCACAGGGACAAGGTAACACGCGCGTGGCGTCTCAGCGCGCTGTTTGAAAACGGAAAGGTGTTTCTCGGCAAGAGGCAGGAAATACTCAAGGACGAGCTGCTTGCCTTTCCGGACGGCGAGCACGACGATCTGTTCGATGCCCTCGAGATGGCGGTAGGTCTGGCACGCCAACAGTTCAAGACCAGGCTGCTCAGAATCCCGGGACTCTAAGGAGGTGGAAATGAGCCTTACGAAAAAGCAGATACTTACTACCACCAAGAACACAGGCCCAATACAAATCAGGCGGACCGCTGGCACTGTCAAGCAGCACCCTGAATACGAGGCAATGCTTGCACGCTGGGTCTTCTACCTCAACTCGTATGAGGGGGGCGCAGACTACGTTCTCAACACCGAGTACCTTTTCACACATGCTCGCGAGACGGTGGAGGACCGTAACTACCGGCTCCGGCGCGCCGTCTACTACAACTACTGCCGCTCGATTGTTGATGTCTACGTCTCACACTTGTACCGCAAGGAGATTATCCGCGAATCGCACGACGCCGGCTACGATGAGTTCCTGCGCAATATAGACCTGCGCGGCAGCTCGATTGACAGCTTCATGGCGGGCTTCGTCGCACCCATGGCGCTGGTGTTCGGCACAGTCTACGTGCTGGTGGATGTGCCTGTCATTAACGAGGAGCTCGGCTCGAGCTACGATGAGGCCCAAAGGGGGTTCCGGCCCTACGCGAACATGGTGCTCCCGATGGACGTAGTGGACTGGGATCTCGACCGGTTCGGGCAGTTCAACTGGGTGAAGATACGGGAGACTGTGCCACAGCAGGTCTCGCCGCTGGCGGCGCGTGAGAAGAAGCGCCTCCAGTACCGGATATGGACGCGGCATGCGTGGTACCTGGTGAACGAGGACAGGGAGTTCCTCAACCCGCACGGTGCCCAGGGCGAACCGCACCCGGCAGGTGTGGTGCCTGTCGTGGTTGTGCGAAACGAGCACTCTCTCAGCCGTGAGCTGGCAGGAGTCTCGGCGCTTGCGGACATCGCGCCCTGCTGCCAGAAAATCTACAACCTTGCCTCACTCCTGGATGAGTTCCTCTACAAGCAGTGTTTCAGCTTTCTCGCCTGGCCGGGGGATGTCAATACGGAAGAGCTGGGCGCCTCGAACGTCGCGACCTACGACCCGGCAACCAAGGCCCTTCCAGCCTACATCTCGCCACCGACCGACCCTGCCGCGTTTATCGAATCGCAGATTGACAAGAACATCGAGGAGATCTACCGCCATGCGCGCCTGCGCTACGAGGGGACCCACCCGCGCGTCGCACAGAGCGGGTTCGCCAAGGCGATTGACTTCCATGACACGGACAACGCACTGGCACGAAAGGCGCGGAACTTCGAGCAGGCCGAACGCGGGATTGCCGAGCTCTACTTCCGGTGGTGCGCGCGCCGAAATGATGCGCAGATAACATATCCGCGCGAATTCTCGGTCAGGGCCCTCAACGATGAGATAGAAGAGGCAATCCGGGTGATTTCGCTGGCGCTCTCACCCGCGCTCAACACGTGCCTTGCCACCAGACTTGCGAAGCGGCTGCTCCCGAACCTCCCTGTGGAAAAGCGCCGCGAGATAGAGAGGGAAATCGAGGCTGGCGCCTCGCGAAAACAAGAAACGCAGGATGTCTCGTAGAGAATCTGTTTGCATGAAGGGAGAACACGCATGGAAAAAGACGCAGTCCAGGATACCGGACTGGCGCCGCAGGAAGGCGGTCCCGGGCAGCAGCCCAAGAACACGCCCGAGGAACAGGGCAAAGACATGGTCCCCGCGCAGGAATTGCGCAAGCTCTACAAGGAGCTGAGGAAATGGAAAGAGAAGTACCGCGAGCTTCAGGGACACCGGGTCGAGCTGGAGGAGCGCGAAAAGGCGCTCAAGGAGCTCAAGTCCCGCCTCGCAGACGCGCACCTTGAGCGCCTGCTCACAGATACCGCCGTCGCGCAGGACGCTATCAATCCGCAGCAGGTGGCGGCGTTTCTGCGAAAGCGCGTGGCGCTCGGTGATGACCTCGGGGTTGTCATTGTCGCGCCTGAGGGCGCACAGGAAGATAGCTCAGCCCCTGCTACGGTGGAGCAGGTCGTATCTGAATTCCTGTCCCGCTATCCCTACCACCGCAAGGCGAAGCTCACCGGAGGTGCCGGCAGCGCACCTTCGCCAAGCGCTGCGGCGCAAACGCTTAAAGAGCAGATAAAGAGCGCAGCCTCGCACCGGGAACTCGAAAAAATAGTCTCACGTAAGCAGCCATAACAAGGAGGAAGAAATGGCGAACGAGTACACTGTATCCTCAGGCGCACCGCTCGAGGATGTTGTCCAGACAGCCTATTCACGGGCCACAGAGCTGGCGTTCCAGCCGAACCTTTACTTCGCACAGTTCACGCAGGGCAAGAAGTGGGATGTCCGCCGTGGCGACCCCATGCCCGGCGATACCGTCACTTTCACCATCTACGACAACCTCTCCCCTGCAACTTCCGAGCTCTCTGACGAGTACTCGGACATAACCCGCGTGCCGATGGCCGAAACCCAGAAGAGCATCGCTCTAAAGGAGTACGGCAACGTCGTGACGCTCACCAACAAGCTGCGCGTTACTTCGTTTGACAGCATCGACCTCGCGGCCGCCCGCGTTGTAGGCCATAACATGGCCTCCTCAATCGACCTCATCGCCCGCGCCGCTTATGACGCCCAGGTCGCGGCCGACTACGTCACATACGCCGGCGGCGGGACGGTCGGCGACGTTGGCGCAACTGACCTTATCACCGCCGAGCTTGTCCGCAAGATATACAACAAGCTCGAACGCAACAACGTCCCCAAGCTCGATGGCGGGTTCTACGTCGCTGTCCTGCACCCGGATGTGATATTCGACCTGCGCAACGAGGGCTACGGCACAGCCGCCAATGCCGGCACGTGGCGGGCCCCGCGGGAGTACGCCGCGCCGGAGGCGATTTTCAACGGCGAGGTCGGGGAGTTCGAAGGCTTCCGCATCGTCTCGAGCTCGAATGCCCGCATCCAGGCGGGCGCGGGGTCCGGCAGCACGGATGTCTACTCCTCGTACTTCCTCGGCTACCAGGGCATTGCCTACGCCGAGGGTATGAAACCCGACATCCGCATTACCGGCCCGTTCGACAACCTGGGCAGAACGCTCAACGTAGGCTGGTACGCACTCGCGGGGTTCGGAGAGCTTCGACCCGAAGCACTCCACAAGCTCTTCAGCGCGTCCAGTCTCGCATAATAACTAAAGTTGCCGTCAGGCCCCGGCCCTCGAGGTCGGGGCCGGGCAACCCACTGGCTGGAAGCGCCACGCTCACGAGGCGTGGCGGCAGCAATCGGGAGAACAGAACGTGCCGAAGGTCCGAATAACGCAGGACACCCTGTGGTACGACCACGCCTACCGAAAAGGTGAGGAAACTGTGGTTGAAGGCAGGGAGTACCTCGACCTGCTTATGGCTAACAGGTTGGGCCCGGCAGACGGGAACGAGCCTGTCGCACCGGCGGTGTTTCCCTCCGGTGATATTGAAAACAGGCACGCCGGGGAGCTTATCTTCGTGCTCGGCAACGGCCCCAGTCTCGCGCTCGCCGCGGAGTATGAGCGGGAGCTGCGAAGTTACACGACCATCGGTGTGAACAGGTCTTTTCGCATGCTCAAGACAACCTATCTCCTGTTCCTGGACGCTTCCCTGTGGGCGCAGGAATCCGAAGGGATACTGGGATGCGCCCTGCCCGTCTTCTGCCCGAGACGCCTGCATCTGCCGTGCTTCAGGCAGTTTGACCGTCACCACGCCAGAGACAGGAAAGACATCCTTTCGGAACACTGGCGCGATGGCCTCTACTGGTCCCGCAGCTCTGCCGTTGCGGCAATAAATCTGGCCTGTCTCTTCGGGGCGGCCCAGATTGCCCTTCTCGGCGTGGACATGCGCGACAACTCGCACTTCTACTCCGAGCATGGCCGCAACATGCCGTTCCTGCACGCGGACGAGATTCTGGAAGACCTGTGGTGGATGTCGCGCAGAATGCTCGAAAAGGGCCTGCGGCTCTGGAACTGCTCGCCTGAGAGCGCGGTCCGCGGCTTCGAGAAAATCGAGCTCGGCGCGCTTGTCACGCTTGCATCTGAGAACAAACCCCGGAGGTGATTCATGGCAAACTACTCTACAGATACCGAGATGGCAAAGGTAGATTCCGACATCCCGCAATGGCTCGGCGACCGCTCCGACTTCTCCGACATCCGCGACATTGTCACCGCGCGGATAAACTCGCACATAAAGAAGCAGGGCTGGTGGGAGGTGCTTGACTCGCTCGGGGTTCTCAGCGAGGGCATGGTTGACAAGACAAAGATACTCAACCCGGGCGACCTCGAAGACCTCGAAAACACCTGGGTCAGGGAAATCCTCTACTTCGACAACCTGCTCTCGCCGGATGATTCGACGGCGCAGAAAGGGCGTGAGCTGCGCAAGGAGAGGCTGCGCCTGCTCAAGGAGCTGCGAATCGTCCCTGACAAGAACGCGGACGGAGTTGCGGATGCCGACCCGGTCAAAATTACCAAACTCTACAGGGCATAGAAATGGCCGAAACTTCAGTGAGAATCAGCGTGGTAGTCTCCGTGGTGGTCGCGCTTGTGACAGCTCTGACATTCTACTTCGTGAGTCACTCGAATCTCCGCGCGGACCTGATGTGCACGCAGGTGCGACTCGATGCCTTCAGGCAGTACAGCGACCGCCAGATGACGCGAATCGAAAACAAGCTCGACGCGCTCGACAAGCAGCTCTCGCACCTGACGCAGCTTCTCGTGCAGGAAAGGAAGTGCAATGACGAACGACGTTGAAATCGCAGTCAAGACAAACTCGTCAGGCAGCGCAATCACCTTCGAAATAACGCGCCTGCCTGACGACCCTGCCCTCGACCACGTGCTTGTACGCTACCGGCTCTTCAAGTCAACCGGCGTACTGTCCTGGTCCGACTCTGACCCCGCCGGCGACCCGCAGGTCGGGGATACCATCATAGTCTCGGACCTGACCGAGGGGAAACTCTACGAGTTCTTTCCCGTGGCCGTGGACGGGTCCTCGAATGAGTCCGCGCCCGGCAACATCCTGCGGGTAATACCCTCTTCCGGCAGCACGCTGACCAAGATACTGCAGGCGATTGCCAGCGAGCTCACCACCTGGGTCCCGGCCGAGAACATTCAGATTGCGGACGAGTTTGAGGGGAAGTTCGACCCCGGACAGCGCGCCGCCGTGGTGGAGCCGGATGCCGTGAATGCGCAGCGGGTGTTTAACACGCTGACCTGGGTGACCAACTCGGTGAAGATACACCTGATTTTCGGCGACCTGGAGCTCAGCGAGCGAAGAAAAAACATCGAGCAGCTTGCAACCGAGATACACAGGCATTTCGAGAAGAACCTGAGCTGCTTCGTCGCAATAGATGGCTACTACGACACCTGCGCGCACAGGATTGAGTTCGGCTCATCCATCTTCCCGAAAACAGCCGGGCAGACTGCGGATGCGCTCATCCGGCTCGACTGCATAGTGGAAGAAAAGTAGTTTGGAACCTGAAAAACGAGTCAGTAGAAAGGAGTAAGACATGGCATACAACAAGACAACAACCTTCCAGAACACGGGGAAGGGGATAAAGAAGCTCAACAAGGTCGACACGCCCTCAACCGGCTTCAAGGCGGTGCTTGATTCGGTCGTGAGCGAAATCATTGCGCTCTATAACGATTCCGAGGGTGAGCGCAGAATACTCAACCTCTTCTCCAACGCCAACCGCTCGGACCAGGCCGCGCTCGACTCGATAAAAAGCCAGACCGTCTCCATCGTATCGAGCTTCCTTACGACCGTGGTTCGGGAAGACCTCTCCGTCGTCGGCTCGACTTCGGCAGCCGTGATTGACGCGCTCGCCGACGCCATGGAGGACGCTTCCGACACGGTCAAGGAAAACACCGTCAGCATCTCCGGGCCTACCGCCGACAACGACAACGCCGGCAACGGCACGCTGCATCCGCCCGGAAACACGCAGCAGGCTCGCGACGACAACGACATCGAGGTCACCTGCATTGACGCTACCACTGAAAGCGAGGAACACTGGTCCGTCGTCTGCTCGAAGCTGGGCAGCCTCGGCACGGCAGTCTCGGGAACGACGTTTGAAAGCGAGAGCGCCGGCATATCCTTCCTCATAGAAGCGCAGGATGAAATTGGCGAAGTCAACGACAACGCCAATCAGCTCGACAACTGGAGTTTCGATGGGGCCCTGAAAGGTTCTAACACCGATGCCGATGGCAAGGTCTACATCTCACTGAGCGACAGCGGCGGCACGCGCACCGTCAGTGTCTACAAGGATGCCGGCCGTACCCAGCTTGTCGCTCAGGGGCAGCGCGCCGGTGACGGTGAAGTCACGCTCAGTGAGCAGAACAGCTCCGGCCTCTCCGGCACGGTCGATGTCGCCTACACGCAGGACGATAACGACATCTACCTGATTCTGCCCTTCGCCTTCGATGTCGGCGACAAGTTCTACTTCTCAACCTCGATAAGCGACAAGGGCCTCTTCCAGTACTTCTTCGTCGAGCAGTTCGGCAAGGCCCTGCCGTCAGCTTCAAGCGGTAACGAGACAGTCAGCGAAACCTGGGCGCAATAACAACGGGGTGGTTAGCCGGCGAACTTGTTCGCCGTGTCGGTCGCGCCGCTGATGGCGCGCAAAGGAGGATACTATGTCCACAAGCACAACCACTATCCAGATTGGCGACGGTGGGAGCGCCTACGTCTTCGACGTGCCGCCCGAGTTCACCCCGCAGATAACCGTCCTGCGAAACGCGCGCGGCGAGCGAATCGGCGAGCAGCACACCTGGCCCGTGCGCGGCTACCTGCGCGGGGCGGGGCCCGACAACGTAAACACCCTCTTTAACAACCTCAAGACCAGGCTCCAGACCGAGCAGGTCAACGTCTACTTCAAGCACGGTGATACCATCCTGCAGCAGCTTCTTGCCGGCCAGGTTGAACGCGGGCCCAGGTTCGACGGCCCCTCCGTCGAGTCCGGCGACGACACCTGCTGGGACTCCAACCTCCAGTTCTCCTTCGACATCACAGCCGAAATCTACTCCACCCAGGATGGCGTGATAGATGTCGAATATTCAGTCAGTTACCGCCAGAACGAGGATGGCTCCTATACTCGCACAAAAAGCGGCTCGGTGCGCACCGAGTACGGCACAAGCGCACACACCGCCGCGCTCGCCCAGGCCCCGTCGGTGCCCTCCAACTACAAGCTCACCGGCGCTTCCGTCACACCGAACGACGACGACACCGAGGCGAGCTTCACCTTCACCATGGAGTCGCTGTTCTCGACGCTGCCCGACCAGGTGCTGATTGCCGAGCGCGTGGTTGACGAGTCGGTCGAAAACGGCGTGAAAACCACCACCTACCGCGCCACATTCACCGGCCCCGGCGCCACCCGCGCCGCCGAAAACTACAAACCCGACGGCGCGATAATCCGCCAGAGCAAATCCATTAGTGAAGACGGGA
>DAOVDS010000106.1 GCA_030669415.1 bacterium | reverse complement strand
AATCGGTGGTTTGATTACCACCACGTCTCACGACGTGGTGCTTCCCGGATGAAAAGGTCAAATATGTGTTTTCTCTGTGTTCTCCGTGTCTCTGTGGTTTGGATTTATCTCCCCATGCTTGCGCATGGGGCTTCTGTGGTTGGGATTTTCCCCACCAGTGAATGGTGGGGCTTTGGAATTATTCCTATTACACTGCGGGCAGTGGAGAAAAACCCGCCGGCTAACCATCCGCGGGCTGAAGCCCGCGGCTTTTTCCCCGGGGTTGTTATTCATTGGGCGGGTAGCGGGAGATGCCCCAGTGTCTTTTTGTGAGCCGCTTGTTGTGCCACTGCCACTCGTGGGGGTGAGCCGCTATCTGTTTCTCGAGAATCGAGTAAATCAGCGCAGTGTACTTCTGGCGGGATTCGCGCTCAGATGAGTCTGGGGGCACGTGGATTGGGCCTTCGAGGTGCATATCATACCTGCGCCGGGTGCGCGTGAGGACAGCGACAAATATCGGAGCGCCGGAGAGCCTGGCGATATCTACAGGATAATACGGCGCGATGATTGTGTATCCGAAGAAAGGCACATAGACGCCTTTGACGCGCTTGAGAGGGCGGTCAATGGTGGCGAGTATGATTTCGTTGTGCCTGAGCAGGGTTAGCAGCGAGTCGTAGCTTGTCTGGAGCTCGTTGAGGGTGTCCACGTTCATAATCTGGCGGTGTGCGACCATGAGGTCGTTGAATACGCGCTGGTACCTGGCGATGCAGCTTGCGTGGCCGTGTGCGGCGACGAGGTAGCAGAGCAGGCCTTCGTTTGAGAAGTGGCCCGTGAGGACGATGGCGCCTTTGCCGGCGAGCAGCGTCTCTTGAAGCGGCGCGGCCCAGTCACGGTTTCGCACAAGAGCGAGAAGTTCCCGGCGGGAGAGGGAAGAGGAGTAGTATGTCTCGAAGAGGTAGGCCATTGTATTTGCCATGCTGAGCCTTCGAGCGCGCTGGCGCAGGTGGATGGGGTGAGTTCGGCGGATGGCGAGGTTCATGTCCCGGCGTGCGACCTCGCGGTCGGCGAAGTCGAGCAGGTACCAGAGGTCCCCGACGAGGCGGCCGAAGGATGACTTCGCACGCAGGGAGAATGGCTTGAGCATGATTTCGGACAGGCGCAGCAGGAGCAGCGCGAGGAGATAGGCGAGGTTGTTCTTGAACAGGGTGTAGTAGAGCCTTCGTCCCAAGAGGGTCTCCGCATAGCACGGGAAATACAAATTTGCCGGAATATAGACGGGAATAGTAAGGGACGGGAGTAGTAAACGCAAGCGATAATAACGGCCCCGGCCGCATGAATTTAGTGAGCCGGGGCCATTTCAATGCGTTACTTGTTTTCGAAGATTCTGCACTCGCCGCCGTTCTGGCTTGCGAGGTCCTGGAGGAACTTCTTGAGCTTGCTGAAGTCCTCGTTGCCGTACTTGCCGACGAGCAGGCCGATTGAGTGTATGGTAATGTTGCGGCCCTGGCTCCAGCGGCGCACGGCGGTCAGGATTTCAGCGTGGGCAATTGTGGTGCCTGTGGTGGGGTTGCCGTCGGAGAGGAAGTAGATGGTGTCGACCTTGCTGTCTTTGAAGGCTGCTTCGAGCGCGCCGTAGGTGTTGGTCATGCCCATTGGGTCCATTTTCTTGACAAACGCCAGTGCCGCTTCGCGGTTGGCTTTGGAAGCCTTGGTGAGACTGCTCTTCCACCTTTTGACTTCGGTGGAGTAGGTGACGAGGTTGAACTTGGCGTCGTCGGGCAGCATGCTTATGACGACGTGTGCGAGCTCGATTTTGAGGATGTCGATACGCCTGCCGACGTATCCGGGCTTGACTCCCTGTCGGCCGAGCCTCTGTTTTTCCCTTTCCTTTCTCGACTTTCGCCCGCCCATGACATCGCCGCCGGTCTCGGGGTTCTTTTCCACCTCGCCGGTCTTGTCGATTGGCTCGCCCGGGACCTTGCCGCGTGCGCTCATGGAGTGCGAGACGTCGCAGATGAAGATGACCTTTTTCGAGGTTATCTCGCCGTAGAGTGTGGAGCGCGGCCCGCCCTTGCCGATGAGGCCGCGGGGGCGGGCAGTCTCGTTCTCGTTGTAGCCCTCTCTGCCTTTGCCGTTCCACCAGTTCCTGAAGTCACGGGCCGTGTCGAGCATGTACTCGCCGGTCATCTCCTGGAGGGCCTGGCGCAGTCCGCGCATTGCGGCCTCGTCGTTCTTGTCTTCGGCGCGCTCGAAGGCGGATATTAGCGGCTCGACCGCGGCCTTGGCCCTGTTTTTCGCAAGCGCCCTGGCGGCGGCGATGACGACTTCCCAGTTCTTGTCTTCGAGTGTGCTAATGAGCGCACTGGTGAAGCGTTCATCCTTCTTGTCGGCGAGGACGTCGCAAATGAGCTTGCGGGCGTTCTTGCGCCTGGAGGTCTTGAGCTCGCTGACGAGGAAGTCGAGCGCGGCGCTGTTGGTGACCTTCCTGAGACTGTCAAGAAGCACCTGTTCCACAGCCACGTCGGGATAGCTTGAGCCTCTGTAGAACACCTTGAAGACGGCCTCGACAGCTTTCCTGCTGTTGCGGGTGAGGAAGGAGGAGACTTTGGTGCTCAGCTCGCTTCTGGCGCTGTTGAGCTGCCTTTCGAGCTGCCGGCGTTCCTTGAGCACTTGGTTGTGCTCAATTGCGAGCGGGCGGTAGTCGGGGTGGTTGGCCTGCATCCTCTCGAGCTTGCCACGCAGGCTGTTGAACTTGTCCGTCGTTGCGGCGAAGGCCTTCCTCGTCGCCTGGAGCTTTCTGGCAAGCTCCTTGACGTTCCTCTGAAACTCGGTGATTTCATCAGCGTAAGCCTGCTGCGCAAACAGCGCCAGGGTGAGAACTGCAATAATCCCCGCAAGACCCGGTTTCCTCATCGTGCTCCTCCCGGAAGATTGTGTCTGTTTATCCAAGTAATTAATGTACTCCCTACTATAAGATATTAGCGAGTTTGCGTAAAATTCCCGTTTTCTTACATTTACATGACAAATAGCAGGAAAAGGACGAAATCCCGGGCTAACCGTACGGGGCGCCTGGCTGTTTCCTGGCCCTGTGCCGTTTTATCAGCGTGACTACTATTATCAGGGCGCCAATGAGAAAGGTGCCAACGAGTATGCCGATGCCACTCATCAGCGCCATTATCGCCTTGATAGGAAAAGCGCGGCCGAGGGCGAGCACGACCTGCGGACCGGCGCCTTCGGAATACTGTGCGGAAAACTCGTAGGTCCCTGGAGTGTCGATGGTAAATCTCAGCAGCGAGTAGCCCTGCCTGCTTCCCATGTGATAGCTGGTTTTCCCCGAGGGCGGCGAAAGCGTCACTTCCTCGCCGGTTTCCCTGGAAATCAGCGTACACTGCATGCCGTGGATGTTCTCTCCCGTGCGGTAGACCCTGCCGCCTATGACGCTGTTGTGCTCGTAGAATACGGAGTAGCGACCCGGCTCGGAAAACTCAATCTCCTTCGTCCCGGGGGCTACGACCTGCGTAAGACTGTCAGTCAGGCCGGTCAGGCTTGTCAGGCTCTGCATAAGAAATACGACAAAGATAACCAGGCCCGCCAGGATAACGAGTGCGCCAAGCCCGTAGAAGAGCGCGCTGGGACCGGATTCGTGCTGGTTCACCTGTACCTCCTGCGGCTTTGTTCTGCAGCGTCACCGACAGTATAGTGCGTAACGCTTCTTATCGCAAGCATAGAGTAAGGAAGCCCCGGACTTCAGTCCGGGGGATGCTTGCCGCGAAACACCCCCGCCTTGAGTAGAGTTGACGCTCAGAACTCTGTTGAGATGCCGAAGAAGACGCCGACGCCGGGTGCCCGCGGTGCCCGCTCGGACTCCTTGTAACGCTTGTCGAGGATGTTGGTCAGCTTGAAGATGAGCTTGCTTTTCTCACCCAGCATGTAAAGGAGCGCGACGTTGACAAGGATCGCCATTGCGGCGAAGGGCATTAAGTTGTAGATAGCCCGGTACTTTCAAAAGACCATTTTGAATCCTACGAATACCCCAAGAGGGAGGCCGTAAGGTTCGCGCTGGGATTCCTTGTATTTCTCATCAAGGATGTTCGTTATCTTGAAAAGCAACTCCGCGTCCTTGCTTATCTGACAGGAGGCAGCCAGATTCACGAGCTTTACATTACCGGCTCGCTTCTGCAGCTCTCCTTTTTCGTCAATCACTCCTTCGTCATGTATAGGCTCTGAAAAGAACCCGCTCAGTGCGAGGCTGAACTTCTTCTTGCTGAATGCCACCTCGAATCCGCCGAAATTACAGGAGCGGAAGGTAAGCTTTGTATGAGTGTCAGTATCCCTTGGGTATTGGTGGGTAAATGACAATCCGAGCCGCCAGCTTTTTGTCGGCTTCCACTTGAGTGCAAACTCCGCCCCTTCCATCTTTGCCTTGCTGACATTCTCAAGCAGACCGCTTGTCGGACTCCACGCGATCATATCCTCCACGTCAATCCGGAAATAGGTGAGGCCGAGCTTCAATCTCTTGTCAAGGAAGGCTTGCTCTACTCCTATGTCATAGCTTTCGCTTTTTTCCGGCTTGAGGTCCAAGTTCCCAACCCATGGGTCGAAGAACTCTATTGGACTCGGCGTGCGGAAGCCCTTTCCGTAGTTCGCCTTTAAGGTCGTAAATGTTGGGGAATGCTTGTAGCTCACACCTGCGCGCGGCAGGTAGTTCGTTTTGTATGCCCCGTACTTATCCACGCGTACACCGGCGGTAATGGTGAACACTTCAAAGAGCTTGAGTTCATCCTGCAGGTATGCTGCTCTACTCTCTGTTACGTCCTCGAACCCCAGGCCGGCGCTCCAGGGGCTCTCAGTAAAATTGAGGCTGTCTATCTTTTTGATTTCGCCGCCGACCACGAGTTCATTTTTGATGCCCTCAGCCGCTATCGCGCGGCCGATGTCGAACTTCACCTGGCTGTTAAGAGTCGAGACTGTGGCCTGGGCCGTGCTCGTAAATTCATCCGGGTCGCCGGGCAGGTCGCCTCTATTCTGGAAGAAGTTGTCGATGTCGAAGTGCGATGCTTTGAGATAGTACGAGACATACTCACTCGCCTTGTGCTCGAACTTTGCCCCTATGACTGACTGGTCGCGTCTGCGCGTGATGTTCCTGTCAAGCGTCAGCGGGTTGGTGTAGTCGTAGGGAGATTCATGCTCGCTCTGCCCTATGTGGGCGAGGAACTCGAACTTCATGTCATCGCTGAGTGCTGTCCCGAACTTTCCGAAGAATCCCTGGCGTGCGTAGCTATTATGCGGGGTGTTGTTGTTTGTCGAGAAGTCAACGGCGGCGAAGGACCAGTAACTCTTGTCTGCGGCGCCGCTTCCTCCAACCTGGACCCTTGCATGATTAAAAGGGCCACCCCAGGCTTCGGCAAACAGTTTCGGCTTGCCCTTACCTTTCTTCGTTATGATGTTGATGACGCCGCCGACTGCAGACGAGCCGTACAGCGCGCTCTGGCTGCCCCGGACCACTTCGATCCTCTCTATGTTGGAGGTGTCGAGGTCCGCCAAGTCAAACGAGCCGCCAAGGTTGGGGTCGTTTACCTCGATACCGTCAATCAACACCAGTGTCTGTGTCGAATGAGTTCCTCGTAAAAGCACTGAGGTTCTGGAGCCTGCCGCCCCTTCCTGTCTCACAAATGCTCCAGGGACGTTCCGCAGGAGTTCCGATACTGTTTCAGCCTTTCTCCCCTCAATTTCCCCGGCAGTTATCACGGTTATCGAGGCAGTCACATCTTCAAGCTTTTTCTCCGTTCTTGTTGCCGTTACAACGACTTCTTGCAGTTCAACAACCGGAATCTCCTTGTCCTTCTCTTTGCCTGCATCCTCCTTGTCCCGTTCCTGCCCCGCGAGAGGCGAGGAGAAATGAAGAAGTGTGACAGCCATAATTACAATGTAAGGCAGCAGCCTCATCATAACCTGTCCTCCTTTATACTTGCTGCAGAATCTCAGCCCAGGTAGAATAAACACGGGGAGCGAAACACCGTTGGGGCTGGAACCGAATGGCGTAGTCGCTCTTCCTATCGGGCTCGCGTCAGGGGAAGTTGGTTACAGCCGATTCCTCTTGCGAGCCCTTTATTTTCTCTTCACAGGAGCACCTCCTTCCTTACAGCATCGGAGCCAATAGCCCATATCTTGCGCCCGCGCAAATCGCGCCGAGAAAAACTATCTCGCATCCCTCGTTTACTGCTCCGAGCGTATCCCCCGTCATTCCGCCAAGCTTGGCCGCAACAAATTTGCCCGCCACGGTTGCAGCCACAAAAACGACTGTGAGCCCGCATATCCCCGTGAGTTGCAGCAGCCCCGCAGCAATCACAGTGGTCAGAAAGACTGCAGGCAGGACAATCCCCAGACTCAGGTTGGTAATAAAGCTTCCAGTGCTTACTTCTCCCCGCGCATATCTGTAAATCAGAGCCGGCAGAAGCTGCCCGCAACGTCCTGCCGCCGGAAACAGGATGAGTGTCGGGACAACGATGGCGCCGGGAATGGAAGCAACCAGAGCTGCCTTCATCAGGACAGTCAGTGCCGTGGCGGCCGCGCCCATCGCGCCAATGCGGCTGTCTTTCATTATCCTGAGCTTCTCGTTCCTGTCCTTGCCCGAAAATAGGGCGTCCGCGGTATCTGCAACTCCATCCAGGTGGAGTCCGCCGGTCAAGACTGCCAACACAGTGACCAACATAATACTTGTAACCTGAGCGGTAAAAACGAGAGATGCAGCTTGCTGCACTCCCGCAAGGACAAGCCCGAGCACAATCCCCACGAACGGGAAAAAGAACATCGACTGTGCGAGTTCCCTTTCACCGAAACGCCTTTTGATGCGTACAGGAATAATTGTGAGAAACTGCAGTGCAATAAAGAACCGCATCAGTCTTCTTTCTCCGACACGCCTGCTTCTTCGAACGTCGCCATTTCATTGAGTATCTTGGCCGCCGCCTCGACAAGGCTGATTGCGAGCGCGGCGCCCGTGCCCTCGCCCAGGCGCAGGCCGAGATTGAGAAGCGGCTCCAGGCCAAGATGCTCAAGCACTATCCTGTGGCCCGGCTCCGCCGAGCAGTGGGCGGCAATCATGTAATCTTTTACTTGAGGTGACAGGGCAGCGGCAATCAGCGCCGCCGCGCCGGAAATAAAGCCATCAATCACGACAGGTATCCGCATGGAAGCACCGGCAAGCATGACACCGGCAAGACCGCCTATCTCGAAACCGCCAACCTTGGCAAGCACATCAATCGCATCGCTGGGGTCGGGGCTATTGGTCTGGATTGCCTTCTCTATTACGGAGAGTTTGTGCTGAAGCCTCTCCTTATCGATGCCTGTGCCTCTGCCAGTAACTGTCTCAACGCAAGTACCTGTAAGGACAGCCGCAATAGCGCTGCTGGACGTGGTATTGGCAATCCCCATGTCACCGGTGCCGAGAACATCTAAACCCTTATCCGCCTGGGCTTGGGCAATCTGAATCCCGGTTTCCACTGCCTTGATTGCTTCTTCGCGAGACATGGCCGCGCCGTGTGCCATATTTGCAGTGCCACCCGCCACCTTTCTCACCAGCAGGCCGGGATGCACCTCAAGCTCTTCCGCAACACCCATGTCTACAATAACCACCCTGGCGCCAACGTGGTTTGAAAGTACGCTGATGCCGGCACCGCCTCGCAGGAAGTTATACACCATCTGCGCGGTCACAGCCTTCGGGTAGGCGCTGACACCCTCATCCGCCACGCCGTGGTCTGCCGCCATTACAACAATTGCTTTGCTTGTAATCTTCGGCCTTACTTTACCGGTGATTGCAACCACCCGCTTTGCCAGTTCTTCGAGACGCCCGAGGCTGCCCCGGGGTTTTGTCAGGCTGTTCAGCCTTTTCTGGGCTTGCTGTGCCTTATGCTGGTCAACAGGGCGGATGAGTTTGATAGTCTGTTCTAATTCGGTCATTCTCCCAACTCCTTTATCTTCAAAGGCATTCCGCTTACTATCAGGTAGACCTCGTCGGCATGCCGGGCAAGGGTTTGATTGGCAAGTCCGGCAATGTCTTTGAACTTCCTGCCAATTTCGGTATTCGGCACAATCCCGGAGCCGACCTCGTTTGAAACGACAATGGTTGTAAATGAAGCTCTCTTCGAGGCTTCTGCGATTATCTGCATCTCTTCCAGAATCTCCTGCTCCATGCTGCTCGTAAGAAGCAGGTTCGAGACAAGTAGCGTGATGCAGTCCACGATGACGACTTCGAATGCATCTCCGATGTTCTGCAGAATTGCAGCTACGTCTCTTTCTTTTTCGATTGTTTCCCAGCCTGTCGGCCTGCTCTTCCTGTGCTTTTCGATGCGGAGTCTCATCTCCTCATCCCGCGTAGCGCATGTTGCAACGAAGGCGACCTTCTCTGTGAACTGCTTTGCCAACGTGACGGCGAAGCGGCTCTTGCCGCTCCTTGCGCCGCCGGTTATGAATATTAACTTTCCCATGTCAGCTATCTCCCACGCCTCTCAGGTGACAGGTGTCATTTACAAGGCGTACAATCGGCTCAGTTCCGTGATAGTCAATCACGCTCACGCAGGCCCCATCGACTGCGACTCGCCAGTTGACGTTCAATGGTGCCTTGAGGGCATCGCAGAGCAAAGTCCTTATTGGGCCTGCGTGCGATACGGCTGCTATCACCTTGTCCTGAGATTCTTCGAGAGCCTTCGCAAGAAACTTTCTCAGTCTGCGGTTCAACTCAGACAAGGTTTCTCCACCTGGCGGAGCCAGCAGTGTGGGATTTTCGAGCCAGGCTTGATAGGACTTCTCGTCTTTCGCAAGAATTTCATCATACGTGAGCCCTTCCCACTGTCCGAAATCAAGCTCACGCAAAAGCGCAGTCTTTCTGATTCCGTCAAGCTGCTCTGCAAACACAATTTCTGCAGTTTGCCGTGCGCGCTTTAAGTCACTCGAGTGGACTGCATCAATACTGATATTCTTGAATCGTTCCCACAGTTTTCTTGCCTGTTGTGTTCCAGTTTGGTTGAGAGACACGTCTGAATGTCCGCAGTATCTCTTCTGCAAGTTAAAATCGGTTTCACCGTGTCTTATCAAATATATTCTGGTCATTCTTCTTACACTGTCTTCCGTTCTGGAATTACAAATGGCCTGCCTGCCTGCCCCGTGGTTACGGTCATTTTCACTGCGTATGTTTCCTGCAGGATTTCAGAGGACAGAACGTCCTGCGGCGTACCGTCGGCGACGACTTTCCCTTCGCCCAGGAGCACGAGCCTGTCGCAGTAAAGCGATGCAAGGTTGAGGTCGTGAGAGACGACCACCACTGTCCGTCCCTGCTCGCGGTTGAGGCGGGCTATTATCTCGAGAATCTGCACCTGGTGGCGCACGTCGAGGAAGGTAGTCGGCTCATCAAGAAGCATGACCGGCGCGGCCTGGGCGAGCGCGCGGGCGACAATGACAAGCTGGCGCTCGCCGCCGGAGAGCTCGTCAAGGAAGCGGTCGCGCAGGTGGAAAGAGTCGGTAGCCTCGAGCGCTTCACGCGCAATGTTCATGTCCTCTTCCCGCTCGAAGGCGAGAACACCGAGGTGCGGGCTGCGCCCCATGAGCGCAATCTCGAAGACGCTGAAAGGAAAGGAGGATGGCGTTTCCTGCGGGACGAAGGAGACGAGCCTGGCCGCCTCGCGGCGTGAGAGCTTCGACATGTCACACCCGTCAATCGCCACCTCACCGGCCCTTGGACGCAGTATTCCCGCCACAAGGCGCAGCAGCGTCGATTTGCCGGAAGAGTTGGGGCCGATTATACCCAGCATCTCACCCGAGGCCACTTTCAGCGAGACATCTCGCAAGACCGCCTGCTTCTCGTAGGCGAAAGTCAGGTTTGCAATTTCAATCACACCACCACCTTCGGCCGCAGCCAAAGAAAGGAACCACAGATTACACCGATTTTAGCAATGCGTTTAGCGGTCGAGCTTGCTCGACGCTTTTACGATGACACGCGCAGGCCCCGCAGGGGCTTTTTCAAGAGTGGCTACGCCACCTGCGCCGCTAAACTTCTTACACATTTAGCCGAAATACGATTTCTTCATCCGTGCACGCATAAGTATCAGGAAGACCGGCGCGCCGCACAGCGCTGTAATCACGCCGACCGGAAGCTGCTGATTCGCGATAATGACCCGCGCAACTGCATCGGCTGCCGCGAGGAAGGCGCCGCCAAGCAGGAACGAGACTGGCAGCAGCAGGCGGTTGTCGCTTCCAAAGACGAGTCTTACCGCGTGGGGTATTATCAATCCCACAAACCCGATAAGGCCCGCGGCCGAGACTGCCGCGCCAACCACCAGCGAAGCCCCGACGAAGGTGAAGGCGCGTGTGCGGACAGGGTTCGTGCCCAGGGCGCGGGCCGTTTCATCACCGAAGGCGAGCGTGTTGAACTGCCGTGCAAGCAGAAACAGCAGCACCGAGCCAGTCAGCACGAAAGCGCCGAGTGCCGCAAGGGATGGCTCGCTGACCGGGTTGCCGAGGTTGCCCATCATCCAGTATATGACTGAATGCAGGCGGTCGATATCCACAAGCGAGGTGAAGAAAAGGACAAATGCGGAAAGGAATGCGCCGACAATAACCCCGGTAAGTATCAGGCTGTGGCGCAGGTGGCTGCCCGCCCCGAACGCGAGGGCATATACGAGAACCATAGTCAGGAGGCACCCGCAAAAGGCGAAGACTGTCATCCCGGAGAAGCCGAGAAATGTCAGCTCGATTCCAAGGAATATCGAGAGTACCGCACCAAGCGCGCCGCCTGAAGAGATGCCGAGGATGTAGGGCTCGGCCAGCGGGTTCCTCAGGATGGCCTGGAAGGAGGCGCCTGCAATGGAAAGCGCCGCGCCCACGATAACTGCCAGAAACACGCGCGGCAGGCGGACCATCCATATTATCTGGTACGAGGCGCTGTCACGCTCGCCCGGCGAGAAGATGGCGCTCAGGCTCTCACCGAAGCCCAGGCCTGTGCCGAAAGTCGCCCCGAAGAACATCACGACCGCCAGCAGCGTAAGCGCTCCGAGCAGAACAAGTACCCACTTTTTGAATGTCAGTGCTTTCACTCAGTCGCCGCTTTTCTCTCCATGTATTGCCTTCTCGATGAGCCGCAGCGCCTCGATAGTCCTCGGGCCGGGCCTGTTTATCAGGTCGGGGTTGAGTACGTGTACTCGCCCGCTTTTGACTGCAGGTATCGACGACCACCTGTCCCACCTCTCGCGCACCTGCTCGGAGGTTTCCGAGCCCATGGCGGACTGCAGGATGACATCCGGTGCGAGCGAGATAATCGCCTCGTAGTCCGTCTGGGCGTATGCCTTCTCGGAATCCGCAAAGACGTTGGCGCCGCCCGCCTGGCGGACAAGGTCATCGCCGAGGCTGCCTTTGCCGGAAGCGACAAGCGGGTTGACTCCCACGAGCAGCAGGACGGAAGGCCGTGAACCTTCCTTATGCTTCTCGCCGATTGCGTTCCACTGTTTCTTAAGCTCTGCCGAGAGATTGCGCGCCTCCTCAAGCCTGCCAACGGCGTGCCCGATAACGGTAATTGCCTCCAGCGTTTCCCGGAAACTCTTGCTGTTTATCACGAGTGTCGCAATCCCGAGCGACTGAATCTTCTCGACAGCCTCGCGCGGATTGCCATCTCTTGTAGCGATTACCAGGTCGGGCTTCAAGGCCACTATCTTCTCGAAGTCCGGCCTTACGAAATCGCCGATTTTATCCAGTTTCCTGGCTTCCTGTGGATAGTCGCAGTAATTCGTGACGCCGACGACACGCTCACCCGCGCCTACGGCGTACAGAATCTCGGTTATTGCGGGCGCAAGCGAGACAATCCGCTGCGGCACCTGGCCGGCCTCCGGCACGCCGGGCGGCTCGCCCGTGCAGCCCAGCAGAAGAAAAATAAACAACACAAGACATTTCTTCATTGTTCACCTCGCATTTAACAGCGCGTTTTGACGGCAGAAAGTTAGCCGGCGAGTTTACTCGCCGTGGCGTTTCCCGGGCGCTATTACGCGGCGGGCAAGCCCGCCGGCTAAACTCGCGTCTCTGTGGTTATCCACGCATCCTAAAACAAAAAAACCGGCACTCCGCAGGGGAAGCCGGTTTGACAAGACAAGAGCAAACCTTCACAGACTCATGCTGCGGAGTCTTAAAGCGAAGCGCGCTGCAGGCAGGTCTTCTGGCTTGCGGCACCCATAATATAGCCAATAGGGCGGGATACACCTTCCCGTTCGCCGAATAAGCAAACAGTGGTAATCGTACCCCTTTCATTTGCCGCTTACAGCCCCGCAGTGGGCGGCGGACTCTAACCGCCTTCCCTCTTAGTCCCTTTCGGGAAACCCGCAGGTGAAGCTTATCTTTCAAAGAACAGACGAATGATAGAATGGCCGCTTTGCCTTGTCAAGCATAAAATCTGTGTGATGGATTGCGCCTTGCGCCGGTAAACAGCGCTTGACACGCCGCACCGGTTTGTATATATGTAATTTCAGAATAAGCGGTTGACTGTGAAAAGAGGAGGCGTACCTTGAAGAGCTTTGTTGCCTACGTCGAGTGGGACCCGCAGACCAAGCTGTATGTGGGAATCGTGCCCGGTATACCGGGAGCGCACACGCAGGGAGCCTCCCTTGACGAACTGCACAAGAACCTCAAGGAAGTGCTCGAGCTGTGCCTCGACGAATACAAGGGGTCGCTCAAAGACCTGCCCAGATTCGCAGGCTTGCAGCAAATAGAGGTCAAGCTGTGACGCGCCTGCCCGTTGTTGACTTCAGGAAGATGAAGAAGGTGCTTCTTAGTCTGGGTTTTGAGCCTGTACGGCAGAAAGGGAGCCACGTGTTCTACCGTCAC
>DAOVDS010000127.1 GCA_030669415.1 bacterium | reverse complement strand
CCGAGGACTATCCCGAACAGGATGCGCTTTCTGATTAGGGCGCTTTGCTCGCTCCCTGCTCGGAGCTTTCCTGACAGGAAATGCAGTACCGGGCGTACGGTATTGCTTCCAGTCTTGCTTTTTTTATCCTCTTTTGACATAACTCACAAGTGCCATAAGTACCGTTCTTTATCTTCTCGAGGGCATTCTCAATTCTTGAGAGGACTTCACCCTTGTTCTCCATCAACTCGAGGGTCAACTCCTGCTCGTAGTTGTCCGAGCTGACATCCGCAAGGTGCACAGGCATGTTGGAGAGGTCGCCGCTTGACTCCTGCCTGCTCTTCTTGAGAGCTTCTTCCTCCATGTGGTTAATGTCTCCTGCAAGCAGCGCGCGCTGCTTCTTGAGCTTCTTTTTGTACGGGAGCATCTCCCTCTTTTTCATTTTCGCCTTTGCTGGCATTGGCATACTCCTGTTGACGCCCTGAAAAAGCGAATAAATATAGCCCCCCAGCCCTGCCGTGTCAAGTGTTTTGTCAAGTGCCGACCCAAACTTTCCGATTTATAGATTGTGGAGAATCTCATAACACAATTCCTCAATTACCTTCAGGTCGAGGCCGGTCTTTCGCATAACACGCTCTGTGCCTACAGGAACGACCTGAAGAGCTTTCGCGCATTCCTCACGCCCCTCGGCATTGTGGATATTCGTGACGTAACTCACAGCACAGTGGAGCGTTACGTCTCCCGACTGCGAGAATCGCACTCGAATCGCTCAGTCTCGCGCGCAATAAGTGTTCTTCGGACGTTCGCCCGCTTCGCTGTCGAGTCCCGGGCCATTCCCAGCAGCTTCATGCAGTGCATTCCTGCGCCCAAACCGCGCTCGCGCTTGCCGGAAGCACTTTCTGAGGAAGAAGTTGCGCAAATTATCGAGGTTTCTGCCGGCAACGGGGCCCTTGGAGCGCGCAACCGGGCGGTAATGGAACTCCTCTACGGGTGCGGCCTGCGGGTATCAGAGCTGTGCTCCCTGCGCCTCGATTCTGTCAACTTCGGTTTCAGGTACTTGCGCTGCATGGGAAAGGGCTCCAAGGAACGCCTCGTCCCGGTAGGCGGCGCGGCGCTGGAAGCGCTGGACAGGTATCTGCAGGATGCGCGTCCGAAGCTTGCGAATGGTGAGGCCGGTGATGCCCTTTTTCTTACTCGCAGCGGTCGAAGAATCCGGCGCGAAGATGTCTTCCGCCTGGTTGAGAAGCGCGCGCTTGCGGCCGGCATAGGCCGGCATGTCTCTCCACACGTGTTCCGTCACTCCTTCGCAACCCACCTTCTTGAAAACGGTGCCGACCTCAGGGTTGTCCAGGAGATGCTGGGGCACGCCAATCTCTCGACAACCCAGATTTACACCCACGTCGAGGCCAAACGGCTCCAGAAGCTCCACGCCCGATTCCATCCCCGCGGATAGCGGCAAGTTCCCTCTACTGGACATCAGAAGGTGGGGTTCTTCCTGCACCGAAGCGTCAGGCAGGGGCTATTCTCGCTGGAGTTCGAGGCGGCGCACGCAGTCTTCGAGAAGCTGGTTGAGGTTGACGTAGTCGCGCTCAAGCTCCTTGTCATCGGGATTTCTGTCCAGAGCCTTGTCGAAGTGTTCTCTGGCTTTGTCGAACTTCTCACGCGCCTGTCTGATATGCTCCTGTGCCTCTTCCGGAGAGCACCCGCCGCTCTTGCGATAGATTTTGCTGCCTTCAAAGAAAAACCTCAACCCCTTATCATAGTCGGGGTCTCTTTTCACAATGACCTTTTCCGGCGGGGGCTGCCTGGGCGGCTCCAGGCGCGGCATCCGGGGCTCTGGCGCGGCTGCACGGCTGCATGCTCTGGCCTTCCTGTGGGATATGGTGCGGCGCGTCTTTCCGGATCTTTTTGCTTCAGTTGCTTTACCGCCACTTGCCACAAATATGGCGGCGCTGATGATTATCAGGGAAACGACTACTGCGAGTATCCCAACCGGGAATCGCTTGCGGTGGCGATAGTATCTTCTTCTGCGTGGTCTGTGGCGGGGCATTCAGGCACCTACGAGAAAGAAGCACAACATGCAACCACAATAGCGGCACCGATGATTACGGCAGCCAGGACAATCGCCATCGCGATGTTGTTCTCTTTTATGAGCTGCCACTCGTCAATTTCCTTCGTGCTCCAGGTGAACAACTTCAGCATGAGGATAAGTGCAATCCCCATCGAGATGGCACCTACGAGTGCCCAGCCGAACGTTACGGCATAGAGTCGCAGAATTCCCCAGAGTTCTTCCATCAGCAGTCTCCTTCAGATTAGCCACCATCCCGCGGCAGCATACTTTCCCGCAGCCTCGCTTCGCCTGGTATTATGCCATTCCCGGCTGCCTGTGTCAATTACATCTGCGTCAGTAAGAGGCTCAAGACACGTTGTGCGGAAGTTTTTAGCAGATTTTGTTTGAAATCAGGGAATTGTACGATAAATTTGGTGAACAACTCTTGCCGTGGTATGAGAAGGGAGAAGGACATGAGCAGGCATGTGGTCTATCTGATTGCCCTCGCTGCAATTCTATGCGCTGGATTTGCCGTGGCCGGCTGTGCCGGCGCGCCGGTGCAGCAGCCGGGAGAGCAGCCCGGGGAACAGCCCGAAGAGCAGCCAGGCGAGCAGCCCGAAGAGCAGCCCGGGGAACAGCCGGAAGAGCAACCAGGCGAGCAGCCGGAAGAGCAGCCAGGCGAGCAGCCGCAAGAGCAGCCGCGAGAGGGCGAAACTCCGCTTGAAAAGCAGGCCAGAGAGGAACTTGCCGGCGCAATTGCGAAGGGGAATAAGCTCGCAGGCCAGAAGAAGTTTAACGAGGCGCTGGCGGAACTTGGGGCTGTCATAGCGAAATACGAGGGCTCGCCGATTGTCGAAGGTGCAAAAAAGGCACACGCACGCATCGAGTTGGCGAAAGAAAAAGATGCGGGCAGGCAGCACCTGGAAGTGGCGAAGGCCGCTTATGAAGCCGTGATAATGAAATGCGACGCGAAGGTTCAGCAGAACAAGTTCCGGGAAGCGCTGCTGTTACTCGAAAGCTACCCGGCCGGATTTGCCGAAACAGAATTCCCCGCCATGGTCAAGAGCAAGGCCAAGGAAGTTCAGGTGCTTTACACCAGGTGGAAGGAGCATCAGGAACTGCTCAAGGCGGCACAGAGGAAGTGCATGGAGCTTGACATGCAGGCTCAGGAGCTTGTGAAGCAGGACAGGTTCCAGGACGCACTTGACCTGCTTGATGGCTATCCCCAGGAGTATGCGAAGACGCAGTGGGGGCAGAAGGTCAAGGAAAGCAGGGCGGGGATAGAGACGCTCAAGGCCCAATACGAGGAAGAGCAGCAGTTCAAGGCCGAGGCGCTGGCTGCATACAGAGACGCCATATCAGGGGCCAGGGGTCTTGTCGAAGAGAAGAAGTTCGATGAGGCTGTCGCGCTGCTTCAGGGGTTCCCCGAGAAGTACGAAGAGCTCGGATACGGCACGCAGCTTGAGCAGGAAGCGGCCAGCATCCAGAGCAAGAAGGAGCAGTACGAGGAAGAACAGTTCCAGAAAGCGGCCAGGGAGAAGTACGACGAGACTGTCGCCGCGGCCGACAAGCTGGCTGGTGAGAACAAGTTTGACGAGGCCCTGTCGGCGCTTGGCTCCTATCCCGCGCAATACTACAGCACGACAGAATGGCCAGAGAAGATAGTCCAGAAGAGGGCGCAGGTTGAGGCTGACAAGGCTGCCCATGAGAAGGAGCAGAAGCGTCTCAGCGATGCCGCCGACGAGGCGCAGAGGATAATCGCCGAGGCCGACGAGCTTGCCGCCAAGAACGAGTTCACGGCGGCTCTCGACATGCTGAAAGCCTACCCGCAGGAATACAGCGACACTGATTCGCAGGCGCAGGTGACCTCGAGGACGCAGGACATCGAGGCGAAGGAAGCGGCCTACAAGAAGCGCCAGACAACCATGGGCATAGTAATAGCGGCGGTTATTGTGGTTCTTCTGGTAATAGTTATTGCCGTCTCCACGCGCAAGAAGGGCGGGGGCCCGCAAGCCGCCCCGCCAGTGGCGGCAGCCGGTGCAGAGCCCGAGTACCAGCCGGAGCCCCAGGGAGGTGCCGCGGAGCCGGCGGAGGTCGAGCCCGAGCCGGTAGATGTGGAGCCCGAGCCGGAGGCACTGGATGCTGAAGAAGCGCCGGAAGAAGGTCCGCCGGAGGAAAAGCCCGGCCAACAGGGTGAGACGCCCGGCGAGTAGCGCAGCACGAAGATGAATGAGGGCCGAGGGGCCGAGTCCCCGCGGCCCTTTTTTTTGCCCTCCAGAGACTGGGGCTAATGGTAATAGGCTTCTGCAAGGCGCAGGACGAGGCCGGCCACGATGTACATCCTGAATGTGTGCTGGAGGTTCGCATCCTGCGCGAAGACCTGAAGCAGGCCGAACGGCTTGAGTTCCTCGGCGAGTCTCTTCAGGCGGGTCTTGGTGAACTTGTCACGGAACAGGGCGGCAGCCGGGCCCAGGCTCTGGACATTGAACTTGTATATGGAGTCTATCCACTTGAGGAAGAGCGGCTCGAGGACTACCACCGTGGGTTTCTTGAGCTTCCCTCCGGTCGAGCTCTCCATCAGCACCATGAAATCGTAGCCGCTTTTCAGAAGGTCGAAAAGGAGCATCTTGAGGGCAAGCATATTGTCGGAGCTGAAGTTCTCAAGGGTTGAGCGCAGGTAGTACCCGAGGCGGGGGTATTCCTCGTCTTCCCTGCCGAGCCCGCCCGGGTTCTTGTTGGTCATGTCGAGTTCGCTTTCGACAAAATGGTCAATGCACTTGTACACAATCTCTCCGTGGCAGTTCGGCACAGGCTCGGACTCTTCCTTTTCGAGGCTCTGATAGATGCGGTTGAGCACCGGGTTGTCGGCGAGCATCTCCTCGAAGATATCGAGGCTCATTCCGAGTTCCTGTCCCAGATGGCTTCGGTGCGGCATGATTTCCTATCGGTCAAAGCGGTTCGGCTGGAGGTAGATAATAGCGGACGGAAGCGGCCGCGTCAAGGGCAATCACATCGGGGCGCCCGGCTCAGTCTATGTTGAACGGAGTGATGACCACTACGCGCGTAACGGTAGCCAGGTCGTCGCGTACGGCGTCGCCCTCTGTAGTGGTCAATGTGATGGTTATGTTCCCGGCGTCAGAATCTATGACAGGCGTGAAGGTTGTTACGGACTTCCCCACAGCCCACCTGCTCCCGGCAATCTCAGTCCCGCCGAGGTCGCGCCGGCGGCGGTAGAGATGATGGAGAGTGGTGTCGAGATTGTAACAAATGTACTCGTTCTCGTATGTTGCGCGGCCCGTCGATGCGCTGAACCCGTTTAGCCTGCGAAACCTCAGCTCCGAAGTGCCCCCGTGTATGAAGGGGGCGTACTGGCCGGCGAAGTTGCTGGATGTCTGCAGCAGGTCTTCACGGATAGTGGTCAGGACTCTGGAGCTCTCCGTATTGACAATCATTGTATTGTCGGAAACCGCGGTAGCTCTGTAAGTGTTGGCGATTGAGCCCAGCACAATGCCGACCAGGATGAAGAGGATTGCGAGAGAAACCACGCTTTCTATAATTGAGAAGCCGGCGCAGTCATTGCTCATTTTGTTATCTCCAGGCCAGTGTAAAGCGGAGTCTCGATCTCCAGGAAGTACGGTGGCACGAAACTCCTGACGTTATCGTCGTAGAAGAAGACAGAGTTGTTGTACCCGCCGTGGCCGCCGCCGCCCAGCGACCACCCCTTGAAGTGTGCCCAGCCGTTCGATGAGCCGTCGCAAATCATGGAGCCCAGCAGGCGCAGGTCGCGCTGGGCATCACTCCACGATACGCCCTCTCTGCTTTCGTAGGCGTCGAGCCAGCGGACTCCACCATCATTTGCACTGCCCCCTATCCCGGAGGCGAGGACGGCGCTGACGCAGAGGTCGTGGTCATTTGTCTTGTCGCCATCCTGGTTGACGAAGACGATGTCTTTCTTGGCCATGATTGCCAGGACTCTCGGCTCGCCTGTCTCGCCATCCATGTAATCGGGGTTGAGGGTGAAGTTGTCCTCGGACTCGGGGTTGTTCTTATCGTAGTTGTAGACCGGGCGGCCCTTGTCATCAACGTAGCAGATGTCATCCGATATGTTCACGTAGCCTGTCTCGCTCACAACCGTCGTACGCGAATTCACATCGCCTTTGATGCCGTGGATATTGCCTTCGACGTGCACTAATCCTGTCCAGGGCAGGGTGAAACTCTTGTTGAAAACTGTCTGGTGGCCGTACTTGCGGATAACCTGGACAACCCTGTGCTCGGTGGCTGTGTCCTTGAATTCAATGTACGTCTTGACGCTGTCACCGTACGAACCCAGCATTATCGAAATCCCGTTGGGTCCTTCCCAGACGGTGCCGTGGAGCGTTTCGTCGTATGGGTTGCCGTGAGTGACCTGGCTTGAACCTTCTCTTGCTATCTCGCCCAGCTTCGACAGCTCCGTTGCTTCCGGCAGATCCATCCAGCCATCTTCTCCCTGGTCGAAGTCGCTGCCGCCTATGAAGCCGCCGTTGTCCCTGGTCTCCTCGTAGCCGCCGCTTTCCGCGTAGTTCCTGGCCGGCTCGCAGCTTGAGACGAAGTCGTAGAACTTCGCATAAGTACCGGAAATACGGTTCCGGAACCTTATTTCGTTGTTGACGTGAATATCGCCATGCCACCTGTTAGTATCGTCGATAACCACATGCCCGTTCTCGGCGAAGAGGCTGAACTTGGAGAAGTAGTCCTTCTCCCTCACGCGCAGTTTCATCTCCCGCACCTGATCGCCGATTGTGGCAGTCGAGATGATCTCATACCACAGGCTGCCCAGGTAGTTCACCTGCACCGTGTAGATAGCGTCATTCACGATAAGGGCGCCGGGCTGGCCATCGTCAGTGCTGTCGGCGTTGTAGAGGACCGCGTTCCTGTCGCCGGAAGGGCCGGCGGTGTAGTCGGAGGCACCAATCTGGACCATCGCTATGTTCAGGCCGCCGTGGGCGATATTGAGCCCCTTGATACGGTTGTTCCATATCCCCTGGAACTTGGCCTCCGTACTCACCCTCAGCAGCAGGTAGCTTACCAGACCTGCAAAGGTTATGGAGAAAACCAGCGTCATGACAAGAGCTGTTCCCACTTCTCTCTTCCCGCGCATCTCACACCTCCAGAATACGGACACTTACTTGTAATACTGGTACTTGTCTATTCGCCAGCCTTGGCGCGTTACACTGTAGTCTGAGTAGAAACGTATCTTGATTGTGTCGCCGTTTACTTCGGCGCTGGTGAAACTGCCTCTGTTGTCGTGGTAAGTAGCCACGGTTGAGCCGGACCCGGTCTTGATATAGACGAAATCGTAGTTCCTCTCAGTATTGAAGGCGGAGAAATGGACCTTCATTTTCTGCGCGCCCGACTCCGTTATGGTCCAGGTGTGGTCATACCTGTTGGGGTAGTTGCTGGGATAGTTCGGCGATGTGATTACGTGGCTTTGCTCGTACCACTGTGCTTCCTCTCCGCCTTCTCCGCCTCCGCCGCCCGACTCGCCGCCGGAGGCTATCATCGCGGCGTTCCCGAATGTGCGCTCAAGAACCGGTATGCCATCCCATGAGAGAACAACCCTTGCCGTGTCAGCGGAGAGGATGTAAGGGCTTGTCACGCTGATTGTCCCGCTGCCGCTAACCCCGCCGACATTGAACGTATTCCCGTTCTGGCTGGCTATGTCTGAAATGCTCATGCTGGACATCTGGCGCAACAGGTGCTCGCAGGAGGCCAGGACAACCGCATCTTCCTTTATAGTCACGCTTGCCTTCTGTCCTGCAATCAGCGCCTGGCCGACCCCCACAGCTATCACTGCGAAAAACGCCATTGCCACAACAATCTCAACAAGCGTAAAACCTGCTTGACTCGCCCTGGCGCGCATTGCTGTTCCTCCCGGACAATGCCATTACCGCACGGCACTGCCGTCCTTGGTTTCAGGCTTAATCGTCTTCTTGTCCCTGTCGTGGGTTGAGAGACCCTCATCAGGGTCTTTCTTCTCGGTCTTTACTGGTGTCCACCGCAGTTCTCCGTATGGAACGTCTTCTCCGGCTTCCCCCTGCGTGACGGTGACAGGCTTGCGTTCCTCCGGGGGGGTGTCTCTCTTCACAGGCATCTCTTCAAAGCTCTCAGAGTCCGGCGGCTCGACAAATGCCTTGTCCGGAGGCGGCTTCTCGTACTGGGCTTGCGGGTCGTAACCCAACTGGAAGACAATCACGAATGCCAGAACAGTCACAACCAGTGCGAACGCAACTATCATAAGCTTCGGCCTGTCAAGAGTCATCTTCAGAGCCTCTCCAATACCGGAATCCCGCACAGCCCATATCCCCGGCACGTATGCGGCGGGGACACGGGAATATAGAATCTCCTACCATAAACATACAACGGTTTCGCAGAATGTCACCCGATTTCGCTTCAAATGTGTCAAATTCTTCCAGTATTCTCATGCCTGTCCTCTTGTCCTTTTCCATCATACTGACGCACAGGTGCCGGCAAACCTGAATAAATAATCCAGATTATGTTTCTCGCAGGACTGGCCGGAAAAGAAAAAGGCCGGGACGTAAAAGCCCCGGCCTGCATCCTCATGGGAATGCGCAGAATCAGTCCTGAAGATGGAAATCCTTCACCCAGTTCCACGCATCCTGGCGCTTATAGTGGTCGTCCTCGTTGATGTAGTGCCCGCAGCCGACAACCTTGTCACACCGCGTCGTGTACCCGTACCAGTTGTGCCAGGCGTTGGCTTCGTACTCCACGTCGGCGTATGGATAGTTGGTGTCCTGGTCGCCGCACGCATAGTAGAGCCGTATCTTGTGGCCCGTCCAGGAAGACAGGTACGGCTGGGCATAGCTGCCGCCGGTGCCTGGAAACACCATGGTGCTGACAAACAGGTCCTGGTTCTGGCTGCCCATGATAACCACTAAATTCCCACCCGCCGACCAGCCCGCAAGGTGGTAGCGGGCCTGGTCTATGTTGTACTCGTCCGCCAGCTTCGGGAACACGGTGTAGGTTATCTTGTTGGCATAAGCGCTCTGGTCATTGTACTCATTAAGGTCAACAAGAATAATGGCATTGGCGTCGGCAATATCCTTCCACTGGCCTATTTCCTCGTTGAAAAGGAAAACGACCGGAGAAGCGAGTACCGTCGGGTTGTACGATGTGGGGATGTAGATATAAACATGCTTCCTATCCGCAGTAGCGCCGTAAGGGGATTCCCAGTCGCCGGTGCTGCCTGGGCTGATTGTTCCGCCCGACCCGCCGGAAGGGTCAACACCGGTCCCGGCTCCGCCGCCCGTGACTTCTATGTAATCCTGCTTGGAATGGGACTTGGTGCCGTTGTCATCTGTCGCTGTCAAAGTGACGCTGTAAGTGCCGGGTGTATCGTAGGTGTAGTCCGGGTTCTGGTCAGTCGAACTCCCGCCGTCGCCGAAGTCCCACGACCACGTGTGCACGTTGGTGCCGCTCGTCAGGTCAGTGAAGCTAACAAGGAGCGAAGCTTCGCCAGTCAGGGGAGTGCCCTCAAAATCGACATCCGGTCCCGGCATGTCGCCCACGGCAATGTAGTCTGTCCTGACCTTCGTGTTGGAGCCCCCGGGCCCCGTGACCTTCAGGCTCACCGTGTACAGGCCGTCCGAGTTGTAGCGGTGCACAGGGTTTGCCGCGGACGAGGTGCCGCCATCTCCGAATTGCCACGAGTAGGATGTTATCTGTCCCGTGCTCGTGCTTGTGAATGTCACGTCAAGCGGCGCAGTGCCCGACAGCGGCGTACCGGTGAAGTCCGCAATAGGCGCGTCGGCAGGGTCAGCCGAACTGCTCTTCTTGGATGAACAGGAAAAACAAAAGCCTGCAACCAGGCAGGCACACACTAAAAATACACACGCTTTGCGCATAGTCCCAACCCCCCACAAGTTGAAGCTTCTATAGGAATATACAGCCCGGGGGCAGCGCAAAGTCCCTGAAATTTGTAAAAGAAGTGTAAAGTTTTGCAACACAAGTTAGTGCCTATGCTACTTCTCGCTCTTGGATTTCAGCCTTTCAAGAGCAGATTTTGCCGCTTTCTTTACTTCCTCCGATGAATCGGATTGAGAGATAATCTCTAATTCCGGCATAATGTCATTAGGTCTGCATCCTACTCCCATTACAATCACCGCTGCCTCTCTTATTTCCATAAAGGGGTCATATACTGCGATGTTTTTCAAAACATTTACAACTTCTTCCTCGCCAAGTTCATTCAAAAGACTTTCCATCGCAAAGATTCTCGTTTGCAGGGAATAGTCACCTTCTGCAACCTCCACCAGGGCATCACGCACGTCGTTACTTTTTACCCGCAAGCGCGCCTCATCTGCGCACCCGGTGGACAAGTAGTTGGAAAGAGTGCTGCGAGAAGCCCCTAATGCTTCTCTAATTCGCGACAGCCGTGCACTCCATTTTTTGGCGCCGTGGCGACCAACCATATCGCCGGGACTACTTGCTATGAGTCCACACAGGAATGCCACTTCCAAATCCTTTGATGGCTTTTCCCGAATAATTCCCATAAAAGTCTCAACTATCTGCTCATTGTTCTTGATTTGACCAACGATAAGAGCCAGTAAAGACTTGAGCACAATGTTCTCGTCCGTTCTGATAATATCCAGACATTTGTTTATCATTTCCGGGGCTTCTTCCGGTACGCAGTAATCATCTAACGTGGAACCGAAGATAAGTCTATCAATTTTCCTCATAGCGTGCACACACTTGTATATATCTATATTATATTTTTTATTTTTCAAAGAATTGATTTCCCACTGTGTAATCTTGCCGCGCAGTTCCTCTATTTTGCGCCTCAATTCCAGCATCTTGTCTGTGGAGTGTGATATCGGGTGGCCTCCTTTGTCCTCATTTTGAGGTTCTTCTTGTTTTGCGTTGTCGTTTTTTGAATGGGAGACGAAGGCTGAAGAGATGTTCATATTATCCTCTCTCTTGATTGTCGGCAGATTGAGGTCTCCGGAGTTTTTTTCCAAAATGTTAGGAGTCCTGTACCTATTATCAGCAGACGTATCTGTCAAGTATAGAACTAAGACAAGATTCCCAAGCAAGAACAGGATTGCTATCGGCACAGCGATTATGAGTTTTTCGAGCGCTTTCATATCACGCTATCCCCAAGCAGCAACGTGAAGTGGAATTTCTCATTTTTCGGTCCTGGATTTCAGCTTTTCAAGGAATGCTTTTGCCTCAGGGTCGTCAAAAAGTTCTATCCTTTCCATGGCTGCCTTGCGGACACTCTCATCAGAGTCAGTCTCTGCCGCCTTACAGAGCGCGCCAAAAAACTTCTTCTTGTTCG
>DAOVDS010000208.1 GCA_030669415.1 bacterium | reverse complement strand
AATCGGTGGTTTGATTACCACCACGTCTCACGACGTGGTGCTTCCCGGATGAAAAGGTCAAATATGTGTTTTCTCTGTGTTCTCCGTGTCTCTGTGGTTTGGATTTATCTCCCCATGCTTGCGCATGGGGCTTCTGTGGTTTGGAATTTCCCCGCCGATGAATCCGCCCGCCGTTGGGCGCGTCTGGCGACCGTACGGCGGAGGGATTGTTTTCCGCGGCCATGAAGACCGCGGCTTTGGAATTATTTGTGTTAATCGGTGGTTGAAAGAGAACCGCGCCGAGGGTGGCGCGGTTGAACGTTCGGAATGCAATGGGGCACTATTTTTTTCCACGGGAGCAGCCGGAGCCGTACTTGAGGTTCCCGCGGTCCAGGAGCAGGATAAGCGAGTAGATAGCGGTGCAGTATGCCGGTCCGAGGTTGCTCTCGACCTTGATACCTTCCTTGGGGTTTATAATCGACTTGAAGGAGCCGTCCGGTTCCTGGTGGTCCATGATTTTCTTGAACCATGTCTGCACGTACTTGTCCCACGTTGAACGCCCGACCTGGAGCGAGCCCAGCGCGCACTGCATGAATGAAAGGGCGGGTGATGCGTGGCCAGTGATGACATCCTTCATCATGCGGTCCAACTGGATACACAGGGTCCTGTATTTCCCCTGTTTGGCGCCGGCCATGGCGAGTGCGAACACTGCGCCTCCGGTGCGGCTCACGTGTCCCCAGCGGTTGGTGTGAGAGTAGCCCACACCCCTGCCGCTGACGCATTTCTCAATATACTGTACGGCGAATTCGAGCTTCTTGGTGGGTACGGAAAGCCCTAAGCGCTTGCAGATGCCCAGGCAGGGGACGGCGTAGTTGGACATAACCTCTATCTCGACATAGTTGAGCGGGTTAGGCCCGCTTGCGTCATGTCCCCAGCCGCCTGTCGTTTCCATATTGATAATAAGCTGGTCGCAGATTTTCTGGAGGACTCCCTTGAGGTCTTCAGTCTTGTAGTACGGGAGAGCCTCTGCGAGGAAGAGGCCGCCGAAGGAAAGCGCCCAGTTGGACTGGTCGAACTTGCCTTTCTTCTGGCGCTTGCCGGTGCAGTAGCGTCTGACGCCGCCCTTGACGGTGTTTACGCACCTGTCGAGGAGGCCGGTGTAGGCGTTGCTTCTGCTTGCCAGCGCGGCCATGCCGGCCAGCGCGGCTGAGACCACCTGTCCCTGCGGGGCATACTTGACCCTCGTACCGTGCTTGAGCAGGTAGTCAAGGCCCTTGAAGCCGGCCTGGGTGGCGCCTTTGGGCTTGAATTTGCTCGGGCGTGCCTTGAACCCCTTGCTGCTGCCGGACTTGTCCTTGTCTTTCCATATCTTGCGGGTCTTGCGTGGCTTCTTGTCTCCCTTGGTGCCGCCCTGTCCGGGCGCGAAGGTAATGGTGTCGGAGTCCTTCTTCTCGGTTCGGGCTGAGGCGGGCAGCTTCCCGTCGAGAATGTCAAGCTCGCGTTTCGCATCCATATCGTCGGGATATATCTCGAGGATTCGCTTGAGCAGTTCCCGTTGATGTTCCTTCAGGCCGCGTTTCGCGCACCACATGGCCAGTTCCATCATGCGGTAGGTATCGCCGGGTGTGATACTCTTGAGCGTTTCCTGGTATTCCTTCTCAAGCCCCTCGGCGCGGTGTATCTCTGAAATGTCGTCACGGGGTATTGTAACGGTGGAGCCTCTCATTACATCTTTCACGACTACTTCGTCATCAGTCTCCCTGATGATTTCACCTTTTACCGAGCCGCCGTTGTTGAGGATGATTGTATCAGCGTGCGTGGTGACGAGCATGAGCAGCAGGCTGATTGCGGTAAACGCTATGACTCTTTTCATGGACAGACTCCTTCCATAGAGCGTCACATTGTCCTCACTAACCAATTGATGCCGTATGGCGCAAATCGTTATGTATCAGTTAGGTAAAACTTTGCGCAGGCCAGTCCGGCACAAGTTCGGCTACTACACTATATTGTCTAAAGGCGCGTGCGTCAAGGAAGTCGCGCATTTTTGCACAAATTCGCAGGTTTCACCTGGTCCGGGCTGCAGCGGAATTACTCTATGAAGCGCTGGTGCGTGTTTAGGCTTGACTAAGAAGAAGTGGAAGCTTATAGTCGCAGTCTTGCCAGGGGAACGGAGGTCACAATATGAAAGCACTGGTTCTCAGCGGCGGGGCGGGGACGAGGCTTCGGCCGATTACGCATACGAGCGCCAAGCAGTTGATACCAATCGCCAACAAGCCGATTCTCTTCTACGGGCTCGAAGCGATTGCCGCCGCGGGGATTACCGATGTCGGCATCATTGTGGGCGATACCCATGAAGAAATCGAAGAAGCGCTCGGCGATGGCAGCCGATTCGGCATCAAGGCCACCTATATCAGGCAGGATGCCCCGCTCGGGCTTGCGCACGCGGTGAAGATTGCCGAGGACTTCATGGCGGGTGAGCCGTTTCTCATGTACCTGGGCGATAACCTGATAAAGGAAGACCTCGGCCAGCTTGTGAGCGAGTTCGAGAGTTCGGGCGCCAGCTCACTGATTCTCCTTGCGCACGTCCCTAACCCGAGCGCCTTCGGCGTGGCGGAATTGAACGAGGATGGCACGGTCAAGCGGCTCGTCGAGAAGCCCAAGGAGCCGCCGAGCGACCTCGCGCTTGTCGGGGTGTACCTGTTTGATTCGAGTATTTTCGAGGCTGTAAAGAGCATAGAGCCGTCGTGGCGCAATGAGCTCGAGATAACGGACGCAATCCAGTACCTGCTCGAACACGGCTGCGAGGTTCGCCACCACGTAATCAAGGAATGGTGGAAAGATACTGGCAAACTCGAGGATTTGCTCGAAGCGAACAGGATTGTGCTTGAGGGGATAGAGCGGCGCATTGAAGGCGAGGTGTGTGAGAACAGCCGCGTTGACGGTTCGGTCGTTATCGAGAAAGGCGCGAGGCTGGTGGACAGTACGGTTCGGGGACCGGCAATTATCGGCAGGGATGCCGTAATTTCTCATTCTTATGTTGGCCCGTTTACATCGATATCCTTCGGCGTTACGATTGAAAACAGCGAGATTGAACACTCGATTGTCTGCGAAAATACAGTCATTCGGGACGTGAAGCGTATCGAGGAAAGCCTTATCGGGAAAGGCGTTCAGATAGTTCGCTCGACAAGCCGTCCTGCCGCGCACAGGATTATGGTGGGCGACTCCTCGCGCATCGAAATACTCTGACTCACCACCAAGGGGGTCTGCAATGATTGATGGCGTCAAGGTCAAGAAGCTGCGTGTCATACCTGATGAGCGCGGCAGGCTCATGGAGATTCTGCGCACCGACGACGAGGTGTTCGAGAAGTTCGGGCAGGTCTACATGACAACCGCCTATCCGGGCGTAGTGAAGGCATGGCACCTCCACAAGGTGCAGGATGACAACATGGCGGTCGTGCGCGGCATGATGAAAATCGTCCTCTATGACGGCCGCGAGGGCTCGCCGACAAAAGGTGAAGTCAACGAGTTCTTCGCCGGTGAGCAGAACCCGGTTCTCATTCACATACCCAAGGGCGTGATGCACGGCTTCAAGTGCATGAGCGAGTATGAAGCGATTGTCATTAACGCCCCGACCGAGCTCTACAACTACAACGAGCCTGACGAGTACCGCGTGCACCCGCACGAGAACGACATCCCCTATGACTGGTCGAGAAAGGATGGCTAAGGATGCATCTTCTGGTCACGGGCGGCGCCGGGTTCATAGGCTCCAACTTCGTGCGCCATATCCTGACGGCCTATCCTGATTACCGCGTCACCAACCTCGATAAGCTTACCTACGCCGGGAACCTGGAGAACCTCAGGGATGTGGAGGACGACCCGCGCTACACCTTTGTGAAAGGCGATATATGCGACCGGGAGGTGGTTGAAGAGGTCGCCCCGGGCGTGGATGTGATTGTCAACTTCGCCGCGGAAACCCACGTCGACCGCTCGATTACCGGGCCGGAGCCCTTCGTCAAGACGGATGTCTTCGGCACGCTAATGCTTCTCGAAGCGGTCCGCAAGCACAAGCACAAGAAGTATGTGCAAATCTCGACGGACGAGGTGTACGGCTCCGTCCTGGAAGGCTCCTTTACCGAGGAGTCGCCCATTAAACCCAACTCACCTTACTCGGCCTCCAAGGCGGGGGCTGATTTGCTGGTGCGCTCATTCTTCGTGACATTCGGCCTGCCTGTCGTGATTACCCGAAGCTCAAACAACTTCGGACCGTACCAGTACCCGGAGAAAGTCATCCCCCTGTTTGTGACAAACGCTTTTGACGACATCCCCGTTCCGCTCTATGGTGACGGGCTCAACGTTCGCGACTGGCTCTACGTGCTTGACAACTGCCGCGCAATAGACCTCGTCATCCACAAGGGCGAGCCCGGCGAGGTCTACAACGTGGGCGGCGGGTTCGAGATACCCAACATCGAGCTGACAAAGAAAATCCTCGCGCTTGCCGGTAAAGACGAAAGCCTCATAAACTACGTCCCGGACCGGCCCGGGCACGACAGGCGATACTCGCTCGACTGCACGAAAATCAGGGCGCTGGGCTGGGAGCCGCAGGCCGACTTCGACACCGAGCTCGCCCAGACTGTCAGGTGGTACAAAGACAACCGCACCTGGTGGAAAAAACTGAAAAAATAATAACAAGCCCCGCCGTTCACGGCGGGGGTAATTCCAAAGCCGCGGGCTTTAGCCCGCGGATGGTACCGGAAGCACCACGCTCCGAAAGCGTGGTGAAAATAAGGAGTACCGCATGAAGGTCGCAATAACCGGGGCTGCCGGCATGCTGGCGCGGGATTTGATTGAAACCCTGGCGCCGGAGTACGAGCTGCTGCTGATTGACCGGCTCGATTCCTGCAAGGACCTCGGGCACGAGTTCGCGTGCATGGACCTGGTTGACGAGTCGAAAGTCGGCCCGGCTATTAAGAACTCGGATGTAAGCCTCGTATTCCACTGCGCCGCGTTCACCGACGTGGATAGCGCCGAAGGCAAGGTGGACGAGGCATACAGAACAAACGCGCTGGCGAGCGCCAGCGTGGCCGCGGCGTGCAGGGAAGCGGGCATTCCCCTCGTCGCGGTTTCCACCGACTACGTCTTCGACGGCACCAAGCAGGCGCCGTACTGCGAGTTCGACCTGCCGAACCCGCGGGGCGTTTACGGCAAGTCGAAGCTCTGGGGCGAACAGCTCGCCTTCCAGTCCGGTGCGCGGGTCGCGGTTGTGCGCACCTCGTGGCTCTACGGCGTCGGCGGCAAGAACTTCGTCAAGACAATCAGGCGGCTCTGCTCCAAGCGCGAGAAGATATCAGTCGTAAATGACCAGCGCGGCACCCCCACCTATACGGTTGACCTCGCCGGGGCGCTGGCCGTCATCGGCGGGGGGCTTATCGCAGGCAGGCCTTACGAAGGGCTCTGGCACGTGACCAACTCCGGTGTCTGCACCTGGTTCGAGTATGCAAAGGAAATTGCCCGGCGTATTGGCGCCAAGACGACGATTGAGCCCGCGACCACCGAGGAGCTCGGGCGGCCCGCGCCGCGGCCCGCAAACTCGTCTCTGCAAAACCTGCGCTGGCGCCTCGAAAAACTCCCCCCCCGGCGCCACTGGAACGACGCCCTGCAATCCTACCTCGCTCAGGAAGAACAGAGCCCCGGGCCTCAGTCCGGCGATGTTTAGCAACCCGTGGGTTTCAACCCGCGGGCATTTAGCCGGCGGGCTTGCCCGCCGTGTTTGCATTCGCCACAGAGCCACAGAGAACACAGAGTAAGTTCTTTTCCTTTTGCACAAACCACCATGGTCTTTCTCAGTGTCTCTGTGCCTCTGTGGCAAGATTGAACAGATGTTTTTTTCTCTCCGTGCCCTGCGTGGTGAAAGAGAATAATTCTCGTTGCAGTTATGGTTCCTGTCCGTATACTTGGTTCTCACCGAATATCACTGATTGCGACTTCCTGACTTGGGGGGATACCAGCCATGAAAAGATTGTTCATAGTTGTTGTGCTGTTTGTCCTGTGCGGCGTGGCCATGGCGCAGGAGAAGGCGCTCAATATCGATGTGAAGGAGAAGGTGCTTGAAAACGGGCTCAAGATTCTCGTGGTGGAGCGGCCCGGGGTGCCGCAGGTGGCCTGCCGGCTCTTCTACAACGTCGGCTCCGCCAACGAGGTGCCGGGCATAACCGGGATAGCACACCTCTGCGAGCACATGATGTTCAAGGGCACCAGGGCGATAGGCACCAAAGACTTCAAGAAGGATGCCGAGTACAACGAGAAGATTGACAAGGTCGTGCGCCGGATGCGCCAGCTCGAAAAAGACGAGGAGGGAGACGCGCAGAAGCTGGAAGAGCTTCAAGAAAAGCTCGATGAGCTGCGTGCCGGGCAGAAAGAGATAATGATAAAGGACCAGATATGGCAGGTCTATTCGCAGAATGGCGCCACGGGCATGAACGCATTTACCGCCAGGGACTTCACCGGTTACATCGTTACTGTGCCGTCGAACAAGGTCGAGCTTTTCTTCTGGATGGAGTCCGACCGCATGGCCAACGCGGTGTTCAGGGAGTTCTACTCCGAGCTCAGCGTTGTAAAGGAGGAACGCCGGCTCATGGAGAACAGCCCGACCGGCTTTTTCTTCGAGACGTTCAACGCGGTCGCCTACGACGCGCACCCCTACACGCACCCGATAGTAGGGTGGATGGTTGACCTTGATAACATGACGCTGGCCAAGGCCAGGAAGTTCCACGACACCTACTACGTGCCCAACAACGCGGTCGTGGTGCTGGTGGGCGACGTGAAGGCGGATAACGCTTTCAAGCTGGCCGAGAAGTACTTCGGGCGCATCCCGCGCGGCGAAGACACGCCGCCCGTCATAACGGCGGAACACCCCCAGCGCTACGAGAAGCGCATCTGCGCTGAGATTGACACCCAGCCGCTTGCAATTATCTCTTACCACGTGCCTTCGGTAAAGCACCGGGACGTCTATGCGCTGCAGGTGCTGGCGCGCGTGCTCTCCGGCAACGCGGGCAGGCTTTACAAGGAGATTGTGCGCGAGCAGGAGCTTGCGACTTCATGCAACTGCTCGATTATGCCCAGCAAGTTCCCCGGCGCTTTCACTTTCCAGGGCACGGCGAAGGGCAAGCACTCGCCGGAGGAGGTGGAGGAGGCGATTTACGAGATTATCGAGAGCATCAGGAACGAAGCAGTACCGCAGGAGGATATCGAGCGCGGCAAGAAGCAGTTGCGGGCGCAGTACATACGCATGCTTATCTCGAATGAGTTTCTTTCCTACCTTCTGGCGATAGGCGAGATAGTGGACGACTGGCGCCGCCTGCTTGAAGCGCCGGCCAGGTTCGCGCAGGTGACCGCCCAGGACCTCGTGCGGGTTGCGAAGAAGTACCTCGTCAAGTCCAACCGGACGGTCGGCATAGTCACGCAGCCCCGGAAGCCGGCCGCCCCGTATCTTACAGTGCGTGTGGGGACTGTGCCTCGCACACCCGAGGCGGAAGCGCAGGTCGGCGCAATGAAGGGGTTCATCGCCCAGCAGGTGCCGGACATCAACGTTCGCATGGATGAGAAGAACATCTACATAGAGGTGGGGCGCTTCGACCTGAATGACAAAGAGGCGGCCCGCAAGAGACTCAAGGAGATTCAGGAACACCAGATGATAAAGATGCTGCCTTCTCCTCCGAAGATAGTAACCGTCGGCGCGCCCGAGGAGAAGCCGGATAAGCCGGAAGAAAAAGAGAAGCTGAAACCACCGGCTGATATCAAGCCGTATTAACGGGAGGGTCAGGATGCATCGCTACTTCAGAATTGCAGTTGTTATCCTTGCGGGACTAACAGTGCTGTGGGGCTGCAC
>DAOVDS010000445.1 GCA_030669415.1 bacterium | reverse complement strand
GGCAAATTCAAAACCGTCTATTTCGACCGCCGGGTCTGGCGAGTCTGAAGTCTCAAAACAGTCCATTTCGACCGCCGGGTCTGTGGGGCGTAAAAGCCTCTGTGAACCGTACCGGGAACTCATAGACCAGAAGCTTGAGGCAGGGCTGTCTGCCCAACGAATCTACCAGGACCTTGTCGCTGAGCATGGTTTCACGGCGAGCTATGAGTCGGTCAAGCGATTTGTAGCGCGGCTCGGCAAGGTAAACAAGTTGCCCTTTCGGCGCATGGAGTGCGAGGCCGGCGCGGAAGCGCAGGTGGATTTCGGCAAAGGCGCGCCGCTCGTGGGGCCGGACGGCAGGCGCCGTCGGACTCATGTACTGAGAACAACCCTGAGCTGCTCTCGCAAGGGATACAGCGAATCTGTCCCAAGACAGACCACGGAGAATTTCATCCGCTGCATCGAGAATGCCTTCTATCACTGGGGCGGAGTGCCCGCGACCCTGGTGATTGACAATCTTCGCGCCGCGGTGAGCAAGGCGGACTGGTTCGACCCGGAGATCAACCCGAAGGTGGAGAGCTTCTGCCGTCATTACGGTACAGTAATCCTTCCCACCAGGCCATACACGCCCCGGCACAAGGGCAAGATCGAGAGAGGCATCGGATACGTCCAGGACAACGCCCTGAAGGGCAGAGTCTTCAAGAGCCTCGAGGAGCAGAACCGCTTCCTTCTCCACTGGGAGACGCACGTCGCGGACAAGCGCATCCACGGCACGACCCGCAAGCAGGTAGAAAAGGTGTTCGAGGAGCTTGAGCGCCCTGCGCTGCTGGGGCTGCCCCCGGACAGGTTCCCGTACTTCAAGGAGGCCCCGCGCAAGGTTCACCGCGATGGGCACGTGGAGGTAGACAAGGCTTACTACTCAGTTCCACCGGAGTATGTTGGCAGGGAAGTCTGGGCACGCTGGGACTCGCGCCTGGTGCGGGTGTTCAACAGCCGGTTCGAGGAAATTGCGGTACACGTGAAGAAGGAGCCGGGCCGCTTCAGCACTGCGGCTGCTCACATCGCTTTGGAGAAGATCTCGGCCGTGGAGCGGGGCGCAACCGCACTGCTGCGGCGTGCCACGCTGATTGGCCCAAACGCGAACAGGTGGGCGGAAGCGATGCTTGAGGCCAGAGGTGTTATGGGAGTGCGCGTACTTCAGGGACTGCTTTCTCTTGTCAAGAAATACGACGCGAAGGAGATTGACAAGTCCTGCGAGTGTGCGCTCAGCTACGGTGCCTTCCGGCTCAAGTCGCTGCGAACTCTACTGAAACGCAGTGGCAAACAGGAAAGGCTCGAGTTTATGGATGAGCATCCTGTGATACGCAGCATGGCTGAGTACGGGCGCATTGTGACGGTGTCCTTCAACGAGGAAGGTGCCAGAATCGTTCCGCTGGAGAGGTGAAGGAAGGAAAGAGGTAGGGGTTATCTCTGAACATAACAGGAGTCAGGTAAGCTGGTGGGCGGCAAACCCTGCGCCCTTACGGTCACAGGGTTTGCATGCCTGTATGGAGGTCTGTCTGGTTATACAAGGCTTGAGGAAAAAGGATTCGCGGCCTCCCGGCCCCCGGAATTACAGTGGGGGTCCGGGAACCCGCTCAACTATTTTTCATCAGGAAGGAGGAAGAGTGTATGAACGAAGC
>DAOVDS010000346.1 GCA_030669415.1 bacterium | reverse complement strand
ATGCTGCAAAGACCGGACAGGGGCTATTTCCCCGTGGCCTTCGTTGATGACAATTCCGCCAAGCTGGGTCATCGCATACACGGCGTGCCAATACTCGGGACTACTGAAGAGATTCCGCGACTTGTTCAGAGACAAGCTGTTGACGAAATAGTGATTGCGATACCTTCCGCAAACAGCAAAGCGCTGAGGAAAATCTTCGAGTACTGCCGTATGTCCTCCGCGGACGCGAAGGCGCTGCCGCACATCGCTGATATCATCGCAGGACGGGTGACGATAAGCCATATACGCAAGGTGAGCATTGAAGACCTGCTTGGTCGCGAGCCCGTAGATGTCAACCTCGACCAGATTTCCGGATACATAGCCAACCGGTGCGTTCTGGTTACAGGTGCCGGAGGCTCGATTGGGTCGGAACTCTGTCGGCAGATAGCGGAGTACAAACCATTCAAGCTTATTCTTGTCGACCACGATGAGAACGCAATTTTTTCCATCTCAGAAGAACTTTCGTCAACCAACGCCGAGGTTGAAGCTTTGAGCCTGGTGCTGGATGTGCTGAATTATCCAGCCATAGAGAATGTGTTTTCTCAGTACAAGCCGGACGTTGTGTTCCACGCGGCCGCACACACCCACGTGCCGCTGATGGAACACCAGGCGGTGGAAGCTGTAAGAAACAACGTTCAGGGCACACTCAACATTGTCAGGCTCTCGCGGGAGTATGGTGTTGCACGCCTCGTTAATATCTCAACGGATAAGGCGGTAGAACCCGTGAACGTCATGGGGATGACGAAGCGCGTGGGTGAACTCATAGTACATGCGTCAAACGCGGACGGCGACACCACTTATGCCTCCGTCAGATTTGGCAATGTTCTCGGTTCAGCAGGCTCGGTAATTCCTACATTCAAAGCGCAGATAGAAAACGGCGGGCCTGTTACAGTGACCGACCCGAACATGGAACGCTATTTCATGACGATACCAGAGGCTGTCCAGCTTGTGATTCAGACTGGAGCGTTCGCTGGCAGGGGAGAAACCTTCGTCTTGGATATGGGAAAGCCTGTCAGGATTGCCAAACTCGCGGAAGACATTATCAGGCTTTCTGGCTTCAAGCCTGGTGAAGATATCGACATAGTGTACACCGGAACAAGACCCGGGGAGAAACTGACTGAGAAACTCCACTGGGAAGGGAAAGAAAGCATTGCCACCACCAGCCACCCCAAAATAATGGCAGTGAGAAATGATACCGAGATGTCTTCCGAGGATATATTCCGCAGAGTCAACGAGCTCATATCGGTAGCGAGTGAACAGAAGGAAGAACAGGCTCTGAAAATGCTTCAAGAACTTGCAGGCCATTCTCTCAATGTTGCTTTGCCGGGGAAGAAGAGGCAGGGCGTCTGATAATATTTTTCCTTACTGTTTCTAATCCTGCGACGATTCCTCCTGCGTGCTGTAGTACTTGTAGTAGCGTGGGTAGTAGTAATAGTAGTACCCACCGCGGGAGACTCTCATGTTGTTCAGGATGACGCCGATTACCTTTGCGCCTATGTTCTCGATTCTCTCCCTGCCCAGCTCTACAACCTTGCGGCTGGTGTTGCCAGCCCAGATAACCTGAATCGTCCCATTGGACTGCGCCGCAAGCACGGCGGCATCCGTCACGGCAATCAGGGGCGGGGAATCGAAGATCACGGTGTCGTACGATTCTTTCATCTCGGCCATCAGTTCCTTCATCCTGGGGCTGTCGAGCAGCTCGGCGGGATTGGGCGGAATAGGCCCGCTCGGCATGAGCGAGAGGTTCTCTATCTCGGTCTGGTACGCCACATCTTTCACGCTGTCCTGGCCCACCAGGCAGTTGGTCAAGCCCTTATCGGCGCTTATCTTGAACGTCTTGTGGATTCGGGGCTTTCGAAGGTCGGAGTCCACCAGAAGCACCTTCTTGCCCCCGTGGGCCAGAGCAATTGCGAGGTTGATGGCTGTGGTCGTCTTGCCTTCCTGCGGCCCTGCACTGCTGACGACATAGGCCTTCGACTCCTGGTTCGGCGACGTATAGAGCAGGCTCGTTCTGATGTTCCGATATGCCTCGGAGATGTTCGACTTGGGCTTGCGGTGGGCGAGAAGGTCCTTTTCTGCGATGTCCCCTTTGGGTGCCTTGACGCTCGGCACAACACCCAGAAGAGGCAGCTTTATGTACTTTTCTATGTCCTCATAGCTCTTGATGGAATCATCGAGGTGCTCGAACACAAAGGTAAGCGCGACCCCGCCGAGGAGTGAGAGCAGTGCCGCCAGGAGGAGATTCTGCGTCTTTCTTGGCCGGGCCGGCACTGCTGGAACGAGGGCGCGGTCTACAATCTGAACAGTGCCAGGGTCGAACTGGGAAGAAGACTGAAGCTCCTTCTGCCTCTGTACGAACTCCTCATACAGCTTGCGGTTGCCTTCGACCTCCTTGCTGAGCGAGTTGTACCTGCTCATCTTTGCGTCGATGGATTTCGCCAGGTCTTCCTGTTTCTGCAGCAGGACTGTAATCTCTTGACTTTCCCGGTTCTTTTCTTCGAGCCTTGTGTGGATGCTCCCGGCGAGCCCGGAGGCTTCCTCGTGAATCTTCTTGTCAATTACCTCAATCTTGCTCTCGACAGTCATGACAGGCTCACTGCCCGGCCTGTACTTGCGCGCCAGGGCAGCCCTCTGGGCCTCAAGGAGCAGCTTTTCCCTCTTGTAGGCCCGGATTGCGGGGCTGTCCATGACCGCAGGCAGGGCGAGAATTTCGTCCGGCGTTTTCGCCTCTTTCACACTCGTGTATTTCGCCCTTGCCGCCGCGATTTCGTGGTTGATTTTCGTCAGTTGCGCATTGATTGACGAAAGCGTCTGGTAGACAATTCCTCTGCGTTTGTCGAAAGACAGCGCCGAATGTTCCACTTCAAATTCCCGCAGCGCCTTCTCACTTCCGGTCAACTTTTCCCTGAGGATGGGAATTCGTTCAGAAATCTTGCTCTCCGCTTCGTCAGACACCTTCTTCTTCTCGAGCCGGACGGAGGCCATGTACTCGTCTACTATCGCATTGGCCACCTTGGCGGCCATCTCGGCGTTTTCATTCTCGAAGCTCAGTTCCACAAGGTATGTGTCATGAACAGGCGTCACCATCACATCTTCAATGAAAGACGCGACCGGGTCACTGCGGTCCATGTACTTTTCCAGCTTGCCCAGGGAGAACCTGTCGAAAACCTGCTTGCATATCTTCCTGCTTTTGAGAATCCTGTGCTGGGTTTCGTAGTACTCGTTCGCCCTGGATTCGATTTCATATACATCCTGTATCGCCACGATGTTCGGCTTCGTCTTCTCGATTCGCAGGAGAGCCGTTGCCAGGTATATCGGCGTCATCTTGAATGATACAATGGCCGCCCCGGTCACGCTCAGCACGAAGATGACTATCACCAGCCAGATGCGCTTGTGGACAATCGCCATGTAGTGCTTGAGGCCGTATTCCTGTTCGTGCTTGTGCTCCATGCTTGCGAACTTCCTTACCACAAATGCTCAGGACTCAACGTCCAATTGAAACTCAAAGCATACGATGGCCCCCGGCGAATGTCAACCAACTTTCCCGCACGCTCTTCCTTCGTGTAAGAAGGGAGATATGGAGATTGTCCAGATATGGGGATATGATTTGAAATGACAAAGCCCAAAATCCAAATGCCAAATCAATGTCAAAGTCCAAATGCCAAAACGTCTTTCTCCCTTTGTCATTTGGGTTTTGGATTTCATTTGACATTTGAGCTTTGGCATTTGAACTTTCCTCGTTATCTCCTCGTATGATATGTTTGTTCAAACAGACCTGAGTCTGTTTGAACATCCTTATTGTCTTCCCGCAGAAGG
>DAOVDS010000326.1 GCA_030669415.1 bacterium | reverse complement strand
TTACCCCCGCGCTGAAGCACGGGGCTTGGACTAACCCCGCCGATAAACGGCGGGGCTTTGGAAATTCTCACCACGCGTTGCAGGCGACGCCGCTAAATACCCCCGCGCTGAAGCACGGGGCTTTCGATACACGGTTGACATTAGCGTGCGTTTGATGTTTAATGTCTGCCCGGCGCGTGTTGTTTTTGGACAGTTCTTTGTGAGAAGGGAGGCATTATGCCGGAGAGTACGTACAAGATTGTCGAGCTTGTCGGAACAAGCACGGAGTCCTGGGAACAGGCGGCGAAGAATGCGGTGCAGACTGCGGGCAAGAGCCTCAAGGAGCTCAGGATTGCCGAAGTGAGTGAGCTGGACATGAAGATCGAGGATGGGAAGGTCTCCGCGTACCGCGCAAGGGTGAAGATATCCTTCAAGTACATCGGCGAGTAGAGCCCGCCTGATTCAGACAGACTGCAACTGAGAAACCAGGCCCCCGGCGGGGCCTGGTTTTGTGTTTTGGGTGTCGCTTCCTCCTCTGTGCCGGTCAGCAAATTTGCATTTTCTCGGGGTCTTCGCCAACATCCCGGCGGAAATCGCATATATGATGATGGAAAAGGACAGTGCGGCACCTCACATTTTTCGGAGATATGAAAATGCCCGGCAAATACACTTTCACCACAGTTATTCTGACTCTTTCGCTTGTGTTGCTGCTCCTGTCGGCGGCGGCGGCCGGCGAGGAGGACATCCTGATACTCGAGAGGGGCAAGGCGCTCTACGGCAAGATACTCGAAGAAACTGAAGAGCATGTGAAGATAAAGTGCAAGTACGGCGAGCAAATCATAAGCAAGGAGAGCATCAAGGAAATCTGCCGGGCGGCGGAGTTTTACGAAGCCTTCAAGAAGAAGAGGGACAAAGTTGAGAAGAAGAAGGATGCGGGCGAGTATTACAAGCTCGGCCTCTGGTGCAGGGAGCGGCGCAGGGAGACAGAGGCCAACCAGTGCTTCAACCGGGCCATGTTTATCAATCCCCAGCACAAGGAGGCCAGGGGAGAGCTCGGATACAAGCACTACAAGGGCAAGTGGTACTCGAAGGCGAAGTACAACGAGCAGGTCAGGGGCCTGGTACTCTACGAGGGCGAATGGATAACAGAGGCGGACAAGGAGAAGTACGACCAGGGGCTGATAAAGCACAAGGGCCGGTGGGTCACGCCGGAGGTGCTGGCGAAAGAGGAGAAGGAAAAGGCAGAGCGCCTCGCCAGGGCCAGGCAGAAGCGCAGCGGCAAAGGGCACAAGAAAAGCCGGAAAATCCCCCTGCCCCAGCCCATGCCCAACGAGGACCAGTGGATGGCCGACCAGAAGGGCAGGTACGGCTGGACTACCGCCATAAAGACGAAGCGCTACTACATCTTCTCGACAGCGGCCCAGGAAAACACCGAGTACTTCGGCGAATGCATGGATGCCCTCTTCGAGGCGTATGTGCGCAAGTTCGAGTTTACCGGCAAGCAGGCCCGAAGGTTCACTATCTGCATCTTCAACACGTACCAGGAATTCGTGCAGAGGTGCCGCGTCCCCATGGGTGTGGGCGGGTTCTACCACCCCGACGGGCATGCCCTGTACGTGCCCAACGGGCTGCCTCCCGGCACGAATATGTCAACGCTGAACATTCTCGCGCACGAAGGGCACCACCAGTTCCAGCATTTCGCAATTGGCGATGTGATGAAGCCCATGACTTTCAACGCGATATGGGTTATCGAAGGTGGCGCAACGTACTGCGAGGTGGCGCAGTTCGCCGACGGGAAGGCGACCATCGGGCTTGTGAACCCGGAGCGCCTGCGCCGGCTGAAGGGCCACATGCAGAGGAATCGCCACGTAAAGCTCTCCCGGCTTACGAGGATGGGGCAGAGGGGCTTCACCATGCACCACTACGACCACGCGTGGGGGTTCATCTACTACCTGATGACCAAGTATCACGACAAATACGTCAAGTTCTTCCACTCGCTCAAGGCGGGGGAGACGAAAGACAACGTTCCGGGCACGCCCGCGGTTCCCCCCGGCATGAGGGGCGCGGGCGGAATGCCGGGCGGGCTCGGCAAGCCGCCAAACACGATGGGCAAGTTCGAGGAGATTCTCGGCAGCTCGGTCGCGCCGATGGAAGAGCCGTGGAAGGAGTTTATCCTGGGCCTTGAATAGGCTTGAGACCGGGTCATTTAGCGGTCGAGCTTGCTCGACGTGTAACTGAGGTTATCACACGCGGTGCAGTGGAAAAGAACACCGCCGCTAAATATTCAGGAATGTGCCTGCGGCACGCGCCTGTTACGGTGCGTTTGTAAAGCTGCCGCCGTTCTGCTGCGCCAGCTTCTGCAGGAAGTTCGGGTCGCAGCCTGCCATGCCGACGGTGTTAATCTTTATCTTCTTGAACTTGTTCCACTTCCTGACATCTCTGAGCAGCATCTCGGTGTCGGTGATGCCGGCCGTGGGCTTGCCGTCTGTGAGCAGGATAATTGTATCTGCGTCCGGGTCCTGGGATGCCTTTCGCAGCGCGCCGCCTATGTCTGTCATGCCCGCGCCTGAGAGGCCTTTGACATACTGGATGGCGGCGTTCTTGATGTCGTCGGTGGCTTTCTGGAGCTTGGGCTTCCACACGAAGCAGCCGACGGAGTAGAAGTACATGTTGAACCAGTAGCGCTTGTCGAAGGAGCCTATCGTCTTTGTGAGCTCATCCTTTAGAACCTGCAGCTTCGTCTTGCCTCCCGAGGATGCCTCGTTCATGGAGCCGGTGCGGTCGATTACGAAAATCACGCGGGCGTTCTTGAGCTCGTGGCCGAAGAACTTGGGCTTCGGGCGGGTCGGGTCTTCCTTGGCGGTGGGCTCGCGCCACTTCTCCTTCGGCAGCGTCGTTGTCATGTCGGGCTTTCCGTCGCCATCCTTGTCAACAGGCTTGCCATCTTCATCCAGCTTTGGCTTGCCGTAGGTGGCTCTCTCGTGGTCCCACCACTCCTTCCACGCCTTCTTGTCAAGGCCGTAATCCTTGCCGGTGAGGTAGTACAGCGCGGCGCGCACCTGGTTCTGCGTGCGCCCGTCCGGCTCTCCGAGAAGCCACTTGAGCAGAAAGTCAATCGCAATCTTGGCCTTATCGAACCCCTTCTTCTTCGCCGTCTCGCCCAGGAGCTCCGCCAGCGTCATGCGCACCTGCCAGCCGGGGTCGTTGATGAACCTCAGCAGGGCGTTGAATATCTCGTCACTGTCATATTCCCAGAGGGCCTTGAGGTAGCCGACGCGCTGCTCGACAATCCGGCACTTCTTGGCTGTACTGAGGACCGCCGAGATGACCTTGGGGTCTTTGAACCCCTTCATCACGTTGAAGATTGCTTCGAGGACTTCGTCATCGCGCTCGCGCTCCAGGATTTTCGTAAGGAGAGTGAAAGCCTTTGAATCGCTGGCCTTGGAGAGGAGCGAGACAGCCTGGATGCGCTCGCTGGCCTCGTTGCTCGCAATGAGGCGCTCAAACTCCCTTTTCTCCTCCGGTGTGAGCCCGTCGGCCAGAGCGTGAGAAGCGAGAAAGCACAGAGCAACTGCCACGCAGGTAAGATAGACATACCATCTTCTCATCCTTACACCCCCATTGTTTTGCCTTGCTGATGTAATTCTACACCCGGGAGGCCGGACATCTTGCACAAAATCGAAGTTTTACGCAATGATGACAATTCCGTTTGCCTCTCAGACCAGTTATACTGGCGTAGTAGCATCTGGCTTTTCAACGCAATCTGTGTTCAGGCAAGGGTGCCTGTTTTGCCGGGAGCCCAGAATGGTGTTCAAACAACATGTTGCTGTCGTACTCCTGGTCGCAGTCTGTGCGGCCGGGTGCTCAACCGATGACAACGTATCCCGCGAGGAAGACAAGTCTTCCACTCACGAACCGCTGGCAGAGACGCTTCAAACATCTCGCTGGGGCAAGCAGCATAATGGCCTCAGGTGCAGGGTTGTTGTTCCGGAACAGGTCGAGCAGGGCATGGCGCTGAAAGTCAAAATCGAACTGGAGTGTGAGCCCAAGAATGTGCAAGAGGGCATAAAGAAGCTGAACAGAACCCTCTACGACGAACACCTGAAGCTGTTTCTCAAGAATGAGTGGACTGGGCAGACGTTTCAAGTAGAGCCCTACGACCCAAGCTGCGGCATGCCGACTTTCGACGATGGCAAGGAGACAGTGCCTCTTGATGGCAGTGACATAGACCCATGGAAGACAAGCTTCCCGCTTGTTGAGCTTCGTAAAGAACTCGTTCCCGGCATATACACGTGCCGGGTGGAGTTCTGCCAGGACTGGGAACGGGGAAGGTGCTGGGCCCGCACAAAGGCAGAATGGCTGGCGGCAGGGCTCTGGACAGGTATCAT
>DAOVDS010000111.1 GCA_030669415.1 bacterium | reverse complement strand
GTGCGCCTCCGTGACATCGTCCACGTTGCAGTAAGTTTCGATACCCACTACCGGCACGTTCCACTCACGACCGTACCACTCGAACCAGTCCTTGACATCCCTGCACTGGTTGGTATTGTAGACAAGGATGTCCGCTTTCGGCACGCCCTCGATTCCCTCGTACACTTTCTGAAGCGGCGTCTCCTTCCTGAGATACGAGCCGACATCGCTGGTGAGGTAGGAGCAAATCTCAGGCGAATATCCTATCGCGTTTGCCGTGGGGATGAGGTCTGTCGCCATGCGGGTCGCGCCCAGCAGCGCCCCGTGGTTCTCGGGGTAGTACACCAGGAACCCCATGGCGTTTAGCAGCTCGGCCGGGCCCACGCTCGTGCACCAGGCAACCTTGGGGCTGCCCTCTTTGACCGCCCTGTCGGCAGCATAGAAATGGTCTGCCATGAGTTTCTTCATCGTCTTCGCCGCGGCGATTTTCTTGAAAGTAGGCTTCTTCTCCTGAGCCATTAACGCACCTCCTGTACTTAGTTGAGATTGTGAGTCTATCTGGCAAGCAGTCTGTTAGTTGTCAGGCGCGGGAAAGAGCGCAAGAATAGTATCCCATGCAGCGGAAGAATATGTAGTCCTCAGGTTAGCTGTCATCTGCGCTCCAGAGGTTTGAGAACTCGCAGCAGCTTAGCAGACTCGAAACCCACTTTCAAGCAGAATCCACCCGGGTCCTTCCCGGCATTTAGCGGGCGAACTTGTTCGCCGTGTCGGTTCCCGCACGCTCAGTTGGCCTGCCCGAGCTTCTTCTCTATCTGCCTTTTGAGGAACTCGTCCGGCTCGGTCTCAAGCGCCTCGCGCAGAAGCGCAAGCTCTTTCTCCGTGCCCAGCTCGCCCGCCACCCTTATCGCAGTCTGGCGGACAAACGGGTTCTCGTGCGCAAGCCCCTGCCCGAGCTCGGGCAGGCCCACGTCGCGCCCGGCCGCCCTGAGCCGGCTGACCATCTCGAGCTTCAGGCCCGCATCCGGCTCCCGGGGGAGCGCGCGCGCCATAATTTCGTACCCCTGCTCGCTCTCGAGCCCGGCAAGCGATGTGAGCGCCGCCGCCCGCATACCCGCCTCGGGCTCGCCCGCCAACCGCTCGAGAAGCTCGTAGCAGCTTTCATCCCCGAGCCTGATAAGCGCCTCGGCCGCACTCAGGCGCACAAGCTGATTTGCATCATCGGCCAGCCTGCGAAGAAGCACCTCGACGTTCTTGTCCGGGAATCTCGCAAACACCCTGGCCGCGTGGTGCTTCACCTCCCAGGCCGGGTGGGCCAGGAAACGCATTACAAGCGGCCGATGCTCCTCGTCACCCAGTTCGATTAGCGCCGCAATGCACGCAAGCGCAAGCACCGCCGCGGGTCCTGCCGTCTGCTCGGTGGTGAAAAGCTCGTCCCGGCGAAGGCAGCGGGCAAGCACCTTTCGCAAGGGCTTCTTCGCCTTCGCCATGCCCAGCTTGCCCAGACCGACTATCGCCGTGGTGGTAAGAACGTAGTCGGCGCTGTAGAGCGCGCCGGTAAGCGCCTTCATGGCCTTCCTGTTGCCGGGGAAGTTGGCAAGCCCCGCCGCCGCGATTGCCCGGCCTGTGAATGTATTGTCTCTTGCAGCTTTCACAAGGTGGGGCACGGCCCGCTCATCCCTGGACTGCGCCAGCAGGTTCACTCCCTGCTGCATGCGGCCCGGCTCGCCGCTTTCGTACATCCTGGCGAAAAGCTCGATATTGTCTGCCAGCTCGCCCTCGAAAGGCTCGTGGTAGAACTCGAACCCGCGTTCCTTGCCGCCTGCGACCTGCTTGAAGCGCAAAAAGTTGCCATTCCGCTCAAACGGCTTCTTCGCCACTGCTCCTCCTCTTCAGGCACTGAAAGGATGATTCTACATCGAGGCTCCGCCGCGGTCAAGCAAATGCGAGCCGCGGTCTTTCTCCACTCATCCCGCGGGCAATAATTCCAAAGCCGCGGTCTTCATGGCCGCGGAAATTTAGCCGTACTGCCTGCAGCGCGGTCTTTCTCATCCCGCCTTGCAGGCAAGGCGGCTAAAATGAAGTCAATGCCGCATGCGAGTCTACCACCGCAATCAGTGCACCGCAACCATACAGCCAACCTGACTCATTACTTGGGCTGGTAATTGACGCCTCGGTTTTGTTATAATGCCAACCACTGATTGATACGCAGGACGTTCAGAGAAACCAGAGAAGCCGGGGACAAACAGGAGATTGAATGACACGAATTCTGCCTGCTGAGTACCGGGAACGCCTGGAGCGCTGCACGGAGGCGATGAGTCGCGACAGCATCGACTGCCTGCTGCTGCTGCCCGGGGCCAGCTTCAGCTATTTTACCGGCCTGAAGTTCATGCGCGAGCGTTACCGGCTGCTTGCGGCGCTTATCACACGCGAAGGTAAGCTCATAATAATGGGGCCTTCGTTTGAAGAGGCCAAGATGGGCAGCGGGCCGCTCGAAACGGAAGTCCACACATGGACGGATGAGGACAACCAGTACCGCCGCGTCGCGCAGGCAGTCGAGAAGGAATGCGGCGCCAAAGCGCGGGTCGGCCTTGAGCTTACAAGCAACTACTACCACTATCTTGCGATTCGAGAGGAACTGCCGGAGGCAGTATTCGTTGACCCGACGCCGGCCACCAGCAGGGTCCGGGCAATTAAAAGCGAGGCGGAAATCGAGTGCCTGCGCGAGGCGGCCGCCCGTACCCGCGCCCGAATGGAAAAAGTCCCATCACAGCTTGCCGAAGGAATGACCGAGCTCGAGCTCGCGAAGTTTTACGGGCCGGGGGCCATGGTGCAGTTCGGGCTCACCACCTCCATGCCGAACGAGATTGCCGGAACGCGCAGGCTGCAGAAGAGCGACATAATAGTAATAGATGCGGGCGACCGGGTCGAGGGTTACCGCTCGGACCTTACGCGGACCTTCTTCTTCGGCAAGCCGTCGGAGAAGATGCGCGAGGTCTACCGCGTGGTAAACGAGGCGGAGCTTGCGGCCATCGAGGCGGCCAAACCCGGTGAACCCGCCGAGGTGATTGACCTTGCGGCGCGGGAAGTAATCGAGAAGGCGGGCTTCGGCGAGTTCTTCACGCACCGGGGCGGGCACGGCCTGGGGCTTGACTTCCACGAGCTGCCTATCTGTGTCAAGGGCAACCGCGAGCCGCTTGAGCCGGGCATGGTGCTGACCGCGGAGCCGGGGGTCTACCTGCCGGGTGAGTTCGGCGTGCGCATCGAGGATGACATCCTGATTACCGGGACGGGACACGAGCTGATATCACAGCGCGGACTGTTGTATCTGGGTTAGAGCCTCTTCTGCAGGTTTATCATATCGCCGCGGTCGAACTCCATGCGGTCGAAGAAGCGAAGCAGCGCCCCATCCTTCCAGTTGACCATGGTGTAGACGACGGAGACGCCGACCTTCTTCATGTTGGTCAGCATCTCGCGAAGCACGATGGCGCCCATGCCTTTGCCCTGGTGGTCGGGGTCCACGCCGATGGTGTGTATCCAGCCGACCTCTTCCGGCACGCCGTACTCCCAGCCGCTTGCCTCGCCGATGACGAAGGCCACGACTTTCCCTTCCAGCTCAGCCACGATAGGCACGATTCCGCTGCGTTTTTCGATTGCGGATATGAGGTTTTCCCAGTAGTCCCGTCGTGGCGTGCCGAGGATTGTCTTGTCTATATCGACTATCGCGTCGAGGTCCTCCGGTTTCATGGCGCGCAATTTGACCAATTCCATCAGGTCCACATCTCACCTCCCTGACCTTTGTGTCGCCGGCGCGAAAATATCAATTCCAGCAACGCCACGCGGGATTCGAAGTGCGAATCAGAAGAGGTCATCAAGCTTGTCATCACCGCCGCCCGGCATCTGACCATGCTGCTGTATGTACATCTGCAGCAGCTTGCTCTCACGCTTAGTGTACATCGGTTCTTCTTCAAAAGCAAAGAACTTCGCCTTTTCGGTGTCAAGCTCGACAAGCAAGTCGGGGTGCGAGCAACTGACGAGCGGCATGTTAATTTCCGCCGCGTCCGCCGCCTGTAAAATTGTAGTGCCTTCGGAGACCTCAACCTTGGTTTCGTCTACGGTCAAAATGATGCTTTTCATCTTGCTTCTTTCTCCAGGGTCTTTTCCATTATGCTCTCTACGGTCGCATATCCCAACATGTTGTAGAAGGTGACAGCTTCCTTGTTGAACGCCCAGACGGCAAGCCGCATAACGCCAATTCCCTTCTGGCGCGCCCACTCGTGCACACGCTCCATCAGAGACTTTCCAATGCCGCGCCTTTTGCAGGCTTCCGTTACAGCCAGTCTGTCAACCATCATATACGGGACGCTAATCAGGTCATCCGGTTCCGTCTCAACACTTGCAGTGACAAAGCCAATCACTTTACCATTTTCCTCTGCGACAAATATCACTTCGTTCTTGGCACTGAAGCTTTTCAAAAACGCGTCCCCGTCTGTTACCCACACAGGCACCTCTTTGGAATGCTCTGGCAGATTGTCCCGAATCAGCTTATTTACCTGGTCGCTGATGACGCAGAGCTCGTCGCAGTCTCTTTCGGTTGCCGTTCGTATCGAAAAACTCATCTTGTTCGTCCTTCCCGCTTCCTTTCACCACGCTTTTCTCCACCCCGGCGTGGTGTTTCCTTACTACGAGTGCTTGATCGCTCCGGTCCCGCACACTTTCACACACGGTAAATCTTCCGCAGTATAGCCGGAGGCCGGCTTGCACGGCCCGCAGCCGTCGCACTTGCCGGTGTCAATAGTTATAAACCGGTCGCCGGAGCCATCCTTGTAGCCGTAGTTAGCAAGCATCTTTGCCCTCCTATGCCACGCATAGCGCGGTTATTCCTTCGTAATCTCCGTGATAATCTCTCTGAGTTGCCGTTTCTTTTTCTCGTCTTTTTCCTTCCCAATTGCTTCTTTCAGCTCAACTCAACAATCTGGAACGCTGTCAAATCTTGGGGAGTAAGGTACTCTGTACAAACGCACTACACAGGGGATTCCGGGAGAAACAACTCGCTGAAAGTTCGTATGAAAAATGAATCGGTCATACCGGCAATGAAATCCAGAACCATCTGTTCTGGACACCACTTGTGCTTTCTCCCGAGGTCAAAAAGGTTTGCATCCTTATCCAGGAACTCTCCAAATACTTGAAGGCAAAAGAGATTATCGTTCTGGAGCTTCTTTACGTTCTTTTGGGTAACGTCTCCAAGTTGAGCGAGCAGCAGCTTGAAAGTTTCTGGAATGGCCACTTCGATCTGCCGGACAGCCTTAACGGCGTAGTTGCTCTTGTAGATAGACTCGTCGTTGAAATCCTTCAGGCACTGAATGGCTTGGTATATTTCGTCTCCTACTTCGATGTAGTCATGTCCCTCACTATGTTCTACAATGTCTTTCACCAGTGCGGCTATAATTTTACGATTATTTGGCCCCAGAACCCTCACCACTTTCGGCGGAATATCATCCTCGGCTACGATCTTAAGTGCTACTGCATCGTCAAGGTCACGACCTAAATAGGCCACCTTGTCAGCCCATCTGACAACGCAGCCTTCCAAAGTGGCGGGTCTAATCTCCTTCCGCTTTTCCGCTGAGGCAGTCTGCCCATGCGTTGCGGGACATATCTGTCTAAGGTCTTCCGGCTTCTTGCTTCTATCAGGCTCAATTCTTTGTTCAAATTCCTCACCCCAGTGACAGGCAATGCCGTCTCGCACCGCAAAAGTCAGATTAAGGCCGAGGTGACTTTGGTACGGAGATTCAAGAAAGTCAACTATTCTCAAACCTTGAAACTCATGGCAAAAATCCAGACGAGCATTCTTTATTTCTTCGATCTCGCGCAAGCAATTTTCACCCCTATGCCCAAAAGGAGCATGGCCCAAGTCGTGTCCAACAGCCATGGCTTCTACCAACTTGCTGTTAAGCCGGAGAGCGTTCGAGATTGTGCGAGCTACGGACAATACGTGAAGGCTGTGCTCAAGCCGTGAGCATAGGTGATCATTTCTGGGATTCATAAAGACTTGTGTTTTGTGTCTTAATCGTCTGAAAGGCCGGGAGTGGATTATACGTGTGAAGTCACGCTCGAATTCTGTACGGAAATCGTCTTTTACATACCCGTGATCAAATTCTCTGCGCGTTAAATCCGGGTCAGAAGATTTCGTGGCGTAAGAACTGAGATACTCTTCTTCCAAATCCTCCATTAACTCCCTCGGGTGCTTCTCCATCCACATCATCCTCCCACGAAGGATTCCAACCAATTCCTGCTTTTCAGCACCTCATGTTCCTAAGTTCCCGACACGATTTTTTTCACTCAACAGTAGCTTTGCGACATTATCGATGCTTTCCTTGGCCTCCATTGCTTTCCAAATCTTGCCGCCGAGCTCAAGGTGCTCTCTCATTTCCTCTTTCCGGGCTTCTGCTTTCCTATCAACCAGCGTCGGGTTTGGGAGCATCTCCCTCAAACGAACAGGAATGTCCTCAATTTCACTGACCAATGTGAAGTTAAATAAACCGGTTACCAAAGGATTGTCTTGTCCGAGAAAAACGGACCGCATATCTGACTTGTAGCCTATGAGGGTTTTTCCGCAGCACCACGCCATCGCAGCTTCGCTGACGGCTCCCTCGTCTGGGACTCTGCCATTGAGATTTGCTACAATGGCATCGCACCTCTCAATTACTTGATAGACATCCAAGGCAAAAATCGCCCGAGAAAGCAGCTTACCTGCAACCTCTCTGCTCGTCCCTGCCTTAACGAGGGTGTCAACACACCTCGTAAGCTCAAGACCATCACGCTGGGGAAGGAAAACCTCGAAGCCCTGGTCTTCCAGCGCACATGCAAGCTCTTGCATCTCCTCCTTCTCTTTCTTGTTGAATAGAGGACCAGCGCAGTAGACTCGAACCGATGCGTCAGGCATGGTTAATGTCTCCCCTCTAATCACACGAGATCAAGTAATTCGGTTAATTAGACCGGAAAACCTTCAACTTCGGCGAACACGTTACCAACATGTTCATCCGGTGTCAACAATAAAACACTGTATCGGCCCGTCCACGCGGCGCAGCCGGATAGAATGCCCGTCAGCAGGAGTGCAACATAGAGCAAAATCTTGATTCTCATTGATGCGCCCAAAACATCCTCCACCACGCCTTCCGGCATGGTGCTTCTACACACCCCCGGACTGAAGTCCGGGGCTTCCAATTATATTATCCTTTTCCCTTTTCAACAAGTGCTTTGCCAAAGAGTGCGGCGCCGAGTGCGCCCGCTATCTGGGTGTCGTACTTGGGCGTCAGCGGCTTGAGGCCTATCTCTTTTTCCAGCCGAACCATTACGCCCTTGTTCTTGGCGATTCCGCCTGTGACGCCGAAGTCCGGCTCCACGCCGACGCGCTCGAGCATGGTGAATATTCGGTGCGCCATCGCGGAGCAGTACGAGGCGACGACCTTGTTTTTCGGCCAGCCTTCGCGCAGGAGCCCGGAAGCCTCGGACTTGGCGAACACTACGCAGGTCGAGGAGACTGGTGGCGGTTCCTCGTCAACCGTAAGGGACACATCTCCGATTTCGTTAATCGGTATGCCCAGCAGGTCGGCGAAGACCTCCATCCCGCGGCCGGTGCCTGCGGCGCACTTGTCGTTCATGAGGAAAGCGGTGACTTTCCCCTTTTCATCGCAGTGGATTGCCTTGCAGTCCTGGCCGCCCATGTCGAGCACGGTGCGGATAGTCGGGCCGTATATCTTGTTCGCTCCGCGTGCGTGGCAGGAAATCTCGGTAATCGCGCGGTTCGAGAACGGGACGTTCACACGGCCGTAACCCGTTCCGATGACGTACTGAATCTTCTCCAGGTCCAGCCCGGTCTCTTCAAGAGCCCGGTTCATCGCGTTGCGTGCGGACTCGGGGCTGTCCGACCCGGTGCGCATGTTGGAGTAGCAGTACACCTCGCCGTCGCAGCAGACTACCGCCTGTGAAGAGACAGACCCGACATCCACGCCCCCGGTAATAATTTTCGCATCTTCCCACTTGATGTCGGGATTGGTCCAGCGGCTCTCAGTCCACCTCCAGAATTCTTCAGCCACTGCATTCTCCTCGAAATTTTATCGTTTTCAGTTACTTCCCTGCGGCAGCAATAGCCGCGCCGTACGCGCCGACAAACTCGGCCACTTCCGGAATAAGAAGGTCTGTCTCCAGGTCGCGCTTGAGCGACTCGACGAACCCTGCGTTTTTCGACACCCCGCCGACGAGCGCAATCTCCCTGTTCACGCCCACCCGGCGCACCATGGAGGCTACACGGCCGCTAATGGCGTCGTGGACGGCGCGCGCGATGTCTTCAGGCGGCGTCTTCGCGTGAACGAGCGTTACCACCTCGCTCTCGGCGAAGACGGCGCACTGCGCGTTCATCGGAACGGCCCTGGTTGACTTGAGCGAGAGCGGCCCGAGTTCCTCGACCGTCGTTTCAAGCGCACGCGCCATGGCCTCGATGAACGCGCCCGCGCCCGCGGCGCATCTCTCGTTCACGGCGAAGTCCACTACTTTACCGTTTTCGTCAACCTTTACCGCCCGCCCCTCTTCGGCTCCGATGTCTATTACGGTCCTTGCCTGTGGGAAGAGCGCGTGCGCGCCCCTTGCGGCGGCGGTGATTTCGGTCAGCCGGTCGGACGCGAAAGAGACGTGCCTGCGGCCCGCGCCGGTAGCCATTATCTTTTCGACATCCCCGCGGGCAATACCGGCCTCCTTCAGCGCCGCTTCGTACACCCCGTTCGCCGCGGACTCGGTATCCGTGCCGGCGACCTGCATCGCCTTCCCGATAATTTTGCCGTCTTTTACTACAACCGCCTTGACCGTCCTGACGCCCGCGTCAATCCCCGCTGTTATCATTCATCCGCCTCCACGCTCCTCAGAGCATCCGCAGCTTCATCACCCGCGCCCTGTCCCCCTTGTTAACATCATTTCTACAATGTTTTCCACCCATTTCCACAAGTCCATGCCCGCCGTGGTTTTCTGCTTGAAGGTTTTTTCAAATAAGTGTAGTATCTGAGCAGCCACTCAGGAACCGCAAGTTGAAGGGCGAGAGAATTTTCACTTTTAGCTGCTGTCGGATGGAGCCGGGACATGGAGTAGTAATAATATGGGTTGGCAAGAAGAATGTTGCGCTTACGACAATAGAAGATTGTCACGTAAATATGCCATGTGGGCACTCGGCGCAATGTTTCTTGCCATGCTTTTTTATTTTTTCCTGGTGTTTTCGCCTGTAGAGACGCTGGTTTTCGACGAGAGTGAGTATTCTGCCTTACCATACCTTTTTCCCATAGTATTGCTATACTATGGTGTAGGCACAGCGGGCTTCCTTACAGTCAGTGTCGTTATAACATACCTGTTAATAAGAGAAGGGAAAAGCTCAAGAACACTGATACCTGTCATGATTGCCATGATTCTCTTGTATAATGCAGGTAGCTTCTGCGTTTTTTATCCTGAGTTTACCCGACACGGTGATTTCAGCATATTCATTAGAGCTTATATACTGTGGTCAATTCTGCCTTCTGTCCTGTTTCTACTCCTTCAGATAATCGCATATATGCTTACCTGCCTTCTGAAGACCGGGGCTGCTTCAGCGCACTCCGGAGTAGAAAAAGAACCCAAGCGTTGACCGTAACGGGGAAGGCGAACTTTGAACAAGAGAACAATCACTTATGCTGCCATCGGTGTTCTCGTCTTGGTCGGCATCGCGCTCGGCTTCCAGTCCGCCCGAAAGGCCGGGTTCTCCAACCCCGAAGGCGCCGGAAGCGAAGCCCGCTGGAACGACCTGCGCGTCTTCTACGGCGCGGGACGACTCGCGTTCAAAAACACCAACATCTACACAAACCCCACCTCGCCCGAAGGACGCTACTACATCTGCCCGCCCTTCTTCGCAATCGTCTGCGCACCCCTCGCCGCCCTCGGCTGGAAGGCGTTTTTCATCTTCTGGTTCCTCGCCTCGTTCGCAGGCCTGACCGCAACCGCCCTGCTCTGCATAAAAATCGCCCGCCCCAAGGCTGCGAAGTTCGAGCTTATCACCCTTGCCGGACTCGCGCTCCTTCTCTGCGCCCGGCCTGCAATCTCCGATTTCCTGAACGGCCAGGTTAACTCGTTTATCTTCCTGTTTATCGCCGGTTCCCTGTACCTGTTCGTGCGAAAGCAGGATGCCGCCAGCGGCATTATCATGGCGCTCGCCGCCTCCATAAAACTGACAGCTCTTATCTTCCTGCCCTACTTTATTTTCAAGGGCGCATACAAGAGCGCCGCCGGCATGGCGCTCGGACTAATATTCACGCTTTTCCTGCTGCCCATGGTCGCATTCGGCCCCTCGCGCACCTCGAACCTCTATTCGAGCTTCTACTCCAAGATGGTCGGGCCCTTCGCCTCGGTAACGGACGCGCCCGAAGTCTACGCCGCGGCCGGCCAGTCCCTTCGCGCCGCCGCGGGCCGCTACCTTACAGACACCAACGCCGCCCACCACGCCGACTTCGAAGTGAAAGTCAACCTCGTCGACCTCTCCGAAGACGCGCTCTGGAAAATCGTGCTCGCAGGCTGCCTCGCGCTCACAATCGCAAGCGCCCTCTTCGCACGCGCAAATCCCGCCGATGCGTCAAGAAGAGACTTGATTGCGCTCGAGCTGGGCGTGGTGCTGCTTCTTATGCTCATGGTCTCGCCCATGTCGCGCAAAGCCCACTTCGTCGCCCTGCTGCTGCCCTTTGCCGCCGGCGTCAACTACCTGCTTCTGCACCGCGGCGACCCGCACCGGAAAAGGATGTTCAACTGCATGCTTGTTGCCGTACTTGCGGCGTTTGCTATCTTCAACCTGACTTCCCGCGACATTGTGGGAAAGACTGTGTCTGTTTACCTTCTGGCGCTTTCGGTATTCTTCTTCGCCACGCTCGCGCTCTGGCTGGCATTCATCTCAACCCTCGCCCGCGAACGCCCCCGAAACCCCAACCACAGGCCGCCACCACCAAGTGTCTAACCACGCCGGAGTGGAGCAAAGCGTGGTGGCAGTACAAGCCCCGCTGTTCACGGCTTGTCATTACCCACATCTTTTCCGAGATATTGCCGATAATACCTATGTGGAGACTTTGCACATAGGGAGGGGCAATGAAACATCTGCTTTTAAGTGAAAAGAAGTGGGCGAAATCTGAATTTGAAGGTACGCAACTGGGCGACGCCCGGCGCACAAGGCGCCTTGCCAAGACAGCCGAGTTTCTGGCGAAGTCACCCCACGGCACTCTGCCAAGCTCATTTACGGATAGCGCCAGTCTGAAGGCCGCATACCGGCTATTTGCAGAAGAGGATACTACATATGAGAGGATCATCCAGGCGCACCTGGACAGGACCCGCGATGAATGCAAGCACGCAGGAGAGTATTTGATTATCGAGGATACCACTCTGCTCGATTTCACCGAGCACAAGGGCGCCAGAGGGCTGGGGCGTATTGGTGACGACAGGGGATTGGGCTTCCTGCTTCACACTTCGATTGCGGCACGCGTTGAATCGTGGAAAAACCGAACCGAGCCGGTGGTAAGGCTGGCCGGATTATTTGACCAGGTATGCTGGGCAAGGGAAGGTGCGGCCAGGAGAAAGCGGGAGACGAAGAGGCAAAGACTTTCCCGCAAGCGCGAGAGCCAGCGCTGGGCCAGAGGGTTTGAGAAGAGCGGCCGGGCGTCTGAGGGAGTTCGCTGGATATATGTTGCCGACAGGGAGTCGGACATCTACGAAGTGTTTCTGCAGTGCACACGATATAATGTAGACTTCGTCGTGCGTGCGTCCCAGAAGCGTGCGCTTGAGGGTGATGACCGCAAGATATTTGGTGCGGTGAGCGAGGCGCCGGTGTTAGGCAGGTATCAGAAGAAGCTGCGCAGGAGGGGTTCTGTACCGGCCCGCACGGCGCAGATAGAAGTGCGTTCAGTGAAAGTGACGCTTAGAGCTCCCTGGCGCCCAGACGTGAAGCACCCGCCCTACACGCTAAGCGTAGTCGAGGCGCGCGAGGTTGCCGCCGAGGGGGTGAAGAGTCCCATCCATTGGGTTTTGCTGACTTCCTTTCCCGTTAAGAGCTTTGAGGATGCCAAAAAGGTGATAGCAATTTATACAAAGCGCTGGCTGATTGAGGAATACCATAAGGCGCTTAAAACAGGGACACGTGTAGAGGCCAGTCAGCTTTCAGAAGCCTCAAGAATTAAAGCGCTGCTGGCCGTGCTGGCGATAGTGGCGCTTAGGCTCCTGGCGATGAAGTTTATGGCGCTTGCCAGACCCGATGACAAAATCAAGCCCGACGATATGGACGAAGTTTATATTAAGATTTTGGAAAAGACCTGCGGCAAACCCAAGGCTGGCTGGACGTACAAGACGTATCTGGTCTGCGTAGCGCGCATGGGAGGCTTCTTGGCCAGAAGGGGAGACGGCATGCCTGGCTGGCTGACCATCTGGCGCGGCTGGCAGCGCATGATAATGATATACCAGGGCTATCTCCTCGC
>DAOVDS010000368.1 GCA_030669415.1 bacterium | reverse complement strand
ATATGGAGATTAGGGAGATAAGGAGGTGCCGTAGGCACATTTACAAGAGTGGCTTCGCCACCTCTTTGTCTTTACCCAGAAAACAGCTTTTCTTTTTATCCCCATATCTACTTCATCCCCCTATCCCCCTTGACTCATGTGTAAGAAGGGAGATGTGGAGATTGTCCAGATATGGGGATATTGCTTTTCCCAAGACAGGAGAATTCGTTATCTCCTTATCTGCTTTGTCTTCACCTGTGTTCACCTCTGGCTTAAATATGAGTGCTGGAGTATAGAACCAAGCAAGTCAAGGAGGTCATGCAGGAGTACATCGACTGGGGCCAGAGCCAGGGAGGGCGCGGCGGGCGGCCCTGGAGCGCCATACATATCCGGAAGAGCGCCCGTTATCTCAAATGGTGGCGGGAAGCACTGAAACTCGGCGCCATGTCTGATCTCGACATGCTCTTCGATTCCCCCCACCTCCATGTGTGACAGCCTGCCTATGAGAATAATGCTAAGGGCTGCGAGCCAATGTACCCCTGCTCTTCTTTCACGGTGCTTGCGATATATCATCTGCGTACCGTGTGCTTCGCAACCATATGGACAGGAGATAGAATCTCCTTTGTGCAGCTCACAAGAATGGCTGTCCCACCTGCCTTGGTACCTGATTGTGGACTTCGGCTTGATTTGGTCTCTTTTCTCGGAGTAAGGTGATTCGAGGTCAAATGTCAGGAATAACCCTACTCAGCACAGTCTGAACGAGGGCAGGTACTTTTGACGCGATGAGAGGGGTAAGGTGTCCGCCAAGCTCAGTTGACTGAGGCTCGATGCCAACAATGGTGATCTTTGGTGATACGCAAAGAGCCCTCGCGAGTGCTATCGTATCTGCCAGACCGAAACCGTGCAAACCGACATTGCCCGAGGTCGGTACCATGTCTACCTCGTCGGCAGTGAAGGTGCTGATTGTTCCTGGTGGTTTGCCAGTAGATAGGGCGTCGATAATCACGACATGCTCTGCCCTTTTGAAATGCTCAATCAGGCCGAATTCATCAGTGCCACCCTCTATTACTTTGACGTGCGGCGGCAAGTCGTGCTCTCGCAGGTGGGCTGCCACCGCAAGCCCGACTGCATCATCTGAGCGGAACTTGTTTCCTACACCTATCACAAAGCATTTCTTCTGTTTCATTGTATTGGCAGTGTTAGACAACGGTACCCCCATGTTTCCTATGGGTATCTGATTTCAGGGGAAAAGAAACTCTAAAGGCTGAACCCTTGCGTAGTTCGCTTTCCAGCGCAATTCCTCCTTTTAGGGAGTCAAGAATTCTCTTCACTATGCTGAGGCCCAGGCCGGTGCCGTAGATGTCTTTTGTCATGCCGTCTCTGACGCGGTAGAACTCGTCGAATATCAGCGCCTGGTGCTCTTCCGCGATTCCTATGCCAGTATCGGACACCTCAATCCAAGCTGAGTCGCCGCTTTGACCTGTTTTGAGTTTGACACTGCCACCGGGCTTGTTGTACCTGATGGCGTTTCTTATCAGGTTGTTGAGAACGGTCATGATGCCTTCGCGCTCGGTGTTTATGGAAATACTCTCGGAGGCCGGGTCTATTTCGATTGTGACATTCGCCTCGGCGGCGGATGCAGTGTGAGATGCTGCAGCCAACTTGGCGAGGTCAAGCAGGTCAACGGTCGCCATCTTTTTCTGTTGCTGCGTGAACTGAGCCCGTGTCATTTGCAGCAAGTCTTCGGTCAGTTCCTTTAATGGAATAAGCCTTTTTTCGCAGAGCGACAACGTTCGCTGCTGCTTTTCGTCGAGGGGCAGAACCTTTTTGAGAGTTCTCAAATGCAGCGTAATATCGGCAATAGGTGACTTGAACTCGTGGTATATGGTGCGGATGAAGTTTTCCTTTTCTCTTTGCGCGAGGGCAAGCTCTTTTTGCAGGCGGGCAGTCTCAAGCGCTCTTTTAGCAAGCATTTCGAGGGAACTGGCTGAGATTGGCTTGCTAATGTAATCGTAGGCGCCGTTTTTCATCGCCTCAACTGCGGTTTCGACTGTGCCATAGCCGGTGATCATGGCCACCACCGTGGTGGGGCTGTTCTTCCTGGCGCGGTCGAGCACTTCAAGCCCGTCCACGTCTGGCATTTTAAGGTCCAGGAGTACGAGGTCGTACCGGTTGTTGTCAAGCTTGTCTATTGCCTCCTGGCCGCCAGATGCGGTTTCGACGTCATAGCCGGCCTCAACCAGCACCTTACGGCAGCTATCGAGCACCAGTGGTTCGTCGTCAACCACCAGGATTCTCGCTTTTTGAGCTTTCACTTCCCTGTCCTCCAACTGCAATCACCCTCGCAGTGCCGTCCATCCTCCGGGCAGATGTTGGCAGAACAACTGTGCATTTGGTTCCTTTGCCTACCGTGCTTTCGACTTCGATTGTACCGTTGTGGGCCTGCACTATGCCGTAGCTCACCGCAAGTCCCAGGCCCGTGCCTTTTCCCTTTTCCTTGGTTGTGAAGAACGGGTCAAACAACTTGGGGATGTTCTCTTTCGGAATTCCGATTCCCGAGTCTTCGATAGTGACGCAGACGCGCGGCTCAGGTTTTTTCGTGAAATAGGTGGACAACAGGAGCACGCCTCCGTCTGGCATGGCGTCGAGTGCATTGAGTGTGATGTTCAAGAAAACCTCTCTAAGCTGGTCCTGGTCAACCACAACAGCCGGCAAATTCTGGGCATAGTCTTCAAGTATCTCCACATTGTTTATCCTGGCCTGGTTCTTTACCAGCGAGACCACCTCGGACAGTATTTCGTTGAGGCCGATAGCATCTTTTCTTGGCACAGACTGTCTTGAGAAGTCGAGCAAGCCTTTCACTATCTGGCTGCACCTGTTGGCTTCCTTGATAACCGCCTCAAGGTCTTCCTTTTGCTCGTCTTGCGCTTTCCGAAGCAGGAGTTCAGACCGGATGAGTACAGTAGTCAAGGGATTGTTTATCTGGTGAGCGACACCGGCCGCCAGACGCCCTATGGCGGCGAGCTTTTCCGATTGGGTCAGTTTCTGCCGCGTTTCCTCTTTAAGCCGTTCATCACGTTCCCATATCGAACGCGCCATCATGTTGAAAGTTTCTTCAAGCTCGCCTATTTCGTCCTTTGACGTTCTTTTCACGCTGACTGAGAAGTCTCCCTGTGACAGTATCCGCGAGGCACGCGCCAGCCTGGCTACGGGCCGCGATATTTTAGCCGCCAGGAACCAGCCGACAACCAGGGCGATTGCCACGCCTACGGCAGCGGTAGCCAGGAAAAACAAGAAGGTATTTCTCTTGAGGTCTGCGAATTTCTCTTCAAGGATACCGACGTAAAGCATACCTATGACATTGTCCTCGACATCTTTAATAGGTTCGTATGCGCTGAGGTACCAGTTGTTCACCACGAACGCAGGGCCTGTCCAGGTAGCTCCCTGGCGCAGGACACGCTGGTTCACCTCCTCGGAGACCCTTGTGCCGATTGCCCGGCTTT
>DAOVDS010000202.1 GCA_030669415.1 bacterium | reverse complement strand
GCCTCGTAAGCGACGTGCGCCGCCGCGAAGAGTGCCGCACAGACCACGCCTGCCAGAGGCAGCTCGAATCCAAGGAATTTGAATACGCGCGGAAGAATGCGGCCCAATCTCTTCTGCAGGTAGCCGCGAAAGAGAAGCTCTTCCGGCAGGGCGTGATAGAGGAAGTGTATCGCTACTATCTTTCCGAGCCCGCCCGGCAGGCGAACGACAAGCTGCGCATCCCAGGCGTAGAAGTAGTACCCCGCGACAAAGGCCGGCAGGAATATCAGGCAGGCCAGGCCAAAGAACTTCAGGTCAGTCAGCGGCTTTCGAAACACAAGCCCGAGCTCGGTGAGCGGGAGATTGAGCGCTATCGCGGCAACAAGAGGAATACCGATAAAGATGGAGGACTCCCAGCAGGCAAAGCGCAGGCTCTCGAACCTCATCAGCACAATGACCACGCTGAGCACTGTCACGACTATGGCGACTTCCGCGCCGATCCTGGTCTTGTCTTTCACGAGGTCCGCCCGGGTGATTGACTGCTGTCAAAGGACAGATGCTACCAAAGCGCTCTTCCTCTGGCAAGGGCAAACGGTGGGTTCCTGCCAATAGCAAAAAACAGGGGGCTGACCCTGAATGCTGTCAGCCCCCTTCTACACCACAGATTGGGATGCCGCTGCGACGCGAACCCGGAGCAGGGCTCCACACCTGTCTGCCGCAGCGCCCCTGCAAGTAAGTAAGGTATCCGCGAAGAACCGAGACTACTTCTTCTTGCGGCTGACCTTCACCTTGTACTTGCTGGGGTTGAGCCGAACACCCCTGGAGAGGGCGGCATCCTTGACCAGCTCACTTTTCTTGACCAAGGCGGAAATGACATCCCTCACGCTGCCGGTCGAGCGAAGCTTGAACTTCGTCCCAATCTGGCGAATAGTAGGCGTCCGGTTCTCTTTCTCAATACATTCGACGACGTACTTGAGAACCTCGGCCTGCCTCGCAGTCAACTTCCTCTCTGCCATGGTTGACTCCTTGCTGCAAAAACCCCGAAACCATCCAACCACACACAACTGCCGCAACTGCCCCCCACTGCAACTTGCCGCGGGATTCAGAGCATCTTCCGAACGGCAGCACCTCTTGAAAACTCAACTGCGCTATTTTGCATATAGACGGAGCTTTGTCAATATGTATCCCACAAAAACTTTCGCAGAAAACACATAAAATTTTTGCCTGGTTCATTTGGCAAACGGTAAAGGTAACACGGTGATGGAGTGTGCCGTCATTGCGAGCGCTGCGAGGCAAACCCAAACGCATGAGATTGCCGCGGTGGCGAAGCCACTTTTGTGAGAGTCCCTGCGGGACCGTTCCTTACAATGACAGGAAAGAGTCACCCTGTTTTGAACCACGCGAGGTTTCGAGATAGACTCTTAGTTCTCACACGTGCAGCGGAGGGTCATGCACTGGGCGTTGCCTATCTGAGCTACTGCCCCTCGGCGCCATTCTGGTCGATGAGTTCCTGAATTCGCGCCGAATCGTCCGGCGTGAGCCCCCTGATCTCAACACAGATGCCGAAGGAGTCGTCATGCCTGCCTACCCGCACCACCTCGCAGGCGGCGTTAACTCCCTCAAGGTCGCCTGAAACTACTTCAAGCGTGAGATCCTCCTCGCGCATTGGAAGGGTGACGATTCCGGGGCGAAAGTCAATAAGCAGGGCGCCGCCCTCACCTATGTTTATCATGCGCGCTTCGTGGGTTATCCTGGAGCCGTCCGAGATTCTGGCATGCAGCTTGACTTGCGCGTCAGTATTGACACGGCGGTGCTTGCGCTTGTAGAAACGCTTCTGCCTCTCGAAGTCGTACCCCATGTCGCGGGCTGTCTTGAAGACTCTGCGCACTGTCTCCTTGGAAGCCCTGTAGTTGGGCACCTCGTTGAGAATGCGTGACACCGTAGCTACATGAAGACCCAACTTCTCGGCTATTTCGATTTTCTTTACCATTTCCTATTCCCTTCGCTCACAATGACATGCAAGAAAACAGTCTATTCAACTTCTTCCCGCAGGTCAAAACAAATTTGAGAAAATTCCTCCTGTTGCCCCGGGACAAGCAGGCACCGCGAGCACTTCGAGAATCTGACATCTCCGAGAAACCCCGGGAACCCTATGGCACGCTCCTGTGTCTAATCCTGAAGTTGGCTCCCCGTTCTTTCCGTGTTCTGAAAGGAGATGCAATGAGGGCACTTATTTGCGCAGCGGTTGCTATAGCCATTGTAGTTGCCTTGTGCAAGGCCCATGCTGAGCCACCACTCAGGTTATCGCTCCAGGAAGCTGTTAGTAAGGCTGAACTCGTCGTTATCGCAAAGGTGACTCATATCAAGGAGCTGAGCAGGCCCAAAGGAACAACCTTCATCGAGAAGGAAGTTCTTGCCGAAGTGGATTCTGTTCTCAAGGGAAAACGCGCTGCGAAGGAAATCAAGATAAACTACCTCTCAACCCCCGGACTGGCAGACCCGAATGTCGAGATGGCAACCGGGAAGTTCATCCTCTTTCTGATGAAAGCACCGTACACAACCGACAATGTAGATGCCTCCGACCTGCCAAGCAGGAAGACCCACTGGCGCCGGTTAAGCAACCACTATTTCTGCAAATTCGCGGCAACAGAAGAGAACATCGCGAAAGTCAAAAAGGCACTCGATAAGCGAATCGAGGAGTTGATTAAGAACCTTGGCAGCGAGAAATTCAAGGAAAGGGAAGCGGCCCAGAAGGAGCTCGTAAAGATCGGCAAGCCCGCAGTCCCACAACTCAAAAAGGTTCTGAAACACAAAGACCTCGAGATTCAAGAACGGGCGAATAAAGCTCTTCGTGCAATCTACTGGTTAGAAGGAAAGACTGTTAAAGGACTTCAAGTTCTTCTGAGACCAGGAAAGAAGACCTACAAGGCTGGCGACGACATAATTATTGAGATTAGTTTCAGAAACGTCGGCAAAGGGAAGTTCTACTTCCTCAGCTATTTTATTCCTACCGTTTCATGGAGGGTTATGAATCCAAAGGGCGAACAGCTTGACGTTAAGTTCGTTCGTTACACGCTTAAGACAGGCGAAAAGGTTAGTTACATGAACTCACAAGAGAAAGATTATGTCATATTGCAGCCAGGACAAGACTACACAAAAAAGATAAAGAATTTCACGAACTCTGGAGAGAAAGACTTTGAGCCTGCGCCGGGCAAATACCAAGTCACGTTGATTTACGAGGTTGACGACTGGGAAAAGGAACGAGCTGAGAAGCTGATTGGATTGAAAGGTGTCTGGACAGGAAAGGTAATCTCCAACACAATCACTATTGAGATAAGGAAATAGAAGGCTTCCAATATATCTGTTCTTCTCGTATCGAGGTGATGGCAAGTCACGTACCCAGCCCGCGGGCGCGGTAGGTCACGTGGTCCGGGCCGAAGAGGGCTTCTATCTTGGATATGAGCCGCTTGCCTACCTCAACCGTTATCGCCCTGGGCAGCCTGACTCTCATCCTGCCTCCATTCCCGGCGGAGAAAGTCATAAGCACTGTCGAAGTCCCCGGGTGCTTCTCAAGCACCCTCTTCAGCTTGACAAGCTGCTGCTCCGGTTCCGGGCCATCGGGCATGTTGACAATCAGGTGAGTCTGCAGTGCTTTCGGGGCCTCGGACAGCGGTATCACCCTGTTGATTCTGATAGAGGGCCTGTCGCGCACGGTGTTGACAGTCCCCTGTAGAAATACCACGGTATCAGGCTTGAGAAGTTCCCCGAAGCGCTCGATATCTCCGAGAACAACCGCGTTGCAGCTTCCGTCAAGGTCCTCGATGGTTATGGAGACAAACCTGTTTCCACGCCTGCTCGTTCTTACTTCCACCTTGGTCAGAAGCCCCCCCACCGTCACCGTCTGGTTGTCATGCACCTGCGACAGCGTGGCGGTTGTAGCGGTCGAGTAACCCAGCAGCACCTGCCTGTGCTTCGCGAGAGGGTGACTGGTAAGATAGAAGCCGAGCATCTCCTTCTCATCCGCCAGAAGCCGCGATTCATGCCACTCCTCCATGTCAGGCAGCGCCGCAGCCGTCTTCGGCGAGCTCGCCATGAAGGCCTCAAAGAACGTCTTCTGGCCCATCTTGCGGTCGCGCTGCAGGCGCGCGCCCGCCTCCATAGCCTCATCAAGCACCGCGGCGAGCTGCGAGCGCTTCGCCTTCAGCGAGTCAAAAGCCCCACATCTTATCAGGCTTTCAATCTGCTGCTTGTTGCAGTCCCGCAGCTCAACACGCTCACAGAAGTCGAAGAGGGATTCATACGGCCCTTCTTCCCTGGCCGCCACTATCGACCGAATCGCCTTGCCCCCCACATTCTTCACCGCGTTCAGACCGAAGCGAATCGCTCCATCCTCGACGGTGAAGCGCTCAAAGCTCTTGTTGACTTCCGGCGGAAGTATCTTTATCTTCAGCCTCTCGCATTCCGAGATGTATCCGGCAATCTTGTCCTTGTCTCCTGCTTCACTCGTCAGAAGCGCAGCCATGAACTGGGCCGGGAAGTTGGCCTTCAGGTACGCTGTCTGATACGCAATTACGGCATACGCCGTCGAATGCGACTTGTTGAACCCGTAGCCGGCAAACTCCGCTATCTGCCCGAAAACCGTGCTTGCCGTACCCTTGTCAACACCGCTCCCTACCGCCTGCGTGACAAACTTGCCCCGGAACTCCTCCATTATTTCCCGCTTCTTCTTGCCCATCGCCTTGCGCAGAGTATCAGCCTCGTTCATGGTGAAGCCGGACAGTACGTTGGCAATCTGCATCACCTGTTCCTGGTACAGTATGACACCGTAGGTCTCCTCGAGGATTCGGGCAATCGACGGATGCGGGTATTCGACTTCCTGCTTGCCGCGCTTGCGCTGGATGTAGGATTCGACCATCCCCTTGCCCAGCGGGCCCGGCCTGTAGAGCGCAAGTATCGCAATCAGGTCGTTGAAGCTGTCCGGTTTGAGGCGGCTGAGCAGCTCGCGCATCCCCTCTGATTCAAGCTGGAAAAGACCCTTCCCTTCCCCCCGGCTCAGAAGCTTGTATGTCTTGCGGTCGTCGAGCGGGATGCTGTCCAGCTCGGGCGGCTCTTCTCCAGCCTCCCTGATGTTGCGAAGCGTCTCCTCTAACACTGTCAGAGTTATCAGGCCCAGAAAGTCTATCTTCATCAGACCCAGCGCCTCAAGCGCCACCATGCCAAACTGCGTCGATACATCGCTGTTCGACTTGTAGAGAGGCACATAATTCACAAGCGGCGCGTCGCTCACCACCACGCCCGCCGCATGCGTGGAGGCGTGCCGGTTCAGGCCCTCCAGCCTGAAGCTGATGTCGAAAAGTCGCCGGTAGGTGTCATCTGCCTCGTAGGAAGCCTTGAGCACCGGCTCCTTCTGCACAGCTTCATGCAGCTTCATCCCCTGCGGAATCTTCTTCGCCAGCGCATCCACATCCGGAAGCGGCAGGTTGAGCACCCGGCCTACATCCCTTACCACACCACGCGAGGCCATCGTCCCAAACGTAATTATCTGCGCAACGTTCTCCTGCCCGTAGCGCTCCCTCACGTAGCTTATCACCTTCTCCCGGCCTGCCGGCGCGAAGTCAACATCAATGTCAGGCATGGAGATGCGCTCGACGTTCAGAAAACGCTCAAACAGCAGCCCGTAGTGCAAAGGCTCAATCCCCGTTATGCCCAGGCAATACGCCACAATGGACCCCGCCGCCGACCCGCGGCCCGGCCCCACCGCAATCCCCTGTTCACGCGCGTACCGGATGAAATCCCATACAATCAGGAAGTAGGAAACAAACCCCATCTCCATTATCACGCTCATCTCGTGCTCGAGGCGCTTCTTCACCTCCTCGTTCGAGTCGAAATCGGGATAGCGCCGCTTCGCGCCCTCGTAGCACAACTGCTTGAACTGTGTCACCATGTCCCGGCCCTGCGGGTCTTCGTATCTGGGCAGGTGGCGCTTGTCGAACGCCATCTCAACGTTGCACATCTCGGCTATCTTGACCGTGTTGGCCAACGCCTCCGGGAACTGGCCGAACCTCTGCGTCATCTCCTCGGCCGTCTTGAAGTAGTACTCCGCAGACCCCAACTGCATCCGGTCCTGGTCCTCCAGCTTCTTCCCTGTCTGGATGCACAGCAGCACCTCGTGTGCAAAGGCATCCTCCCGTGATACGTAGTGAATGTCATTTGTCGCAACAAGCGGAATGCCCAGCTCCTCGCTCAGCCTGACTTTGCCCTTGAGAACCTTCTTCTGCTTCTCAAGCCCGTGGTCCTGCAGCTCAAGATAGTACATCCCCTCCTGTGCAATCCCCCGGTATTCCTCGACGACCGCCTTCGCCCGCTCGTAGTCCCCTTCTGAAAGCAGACTGCTCAATTCACTCGAAAGACAGCCCGAAAGTATCACGAGGCCCTCGGCGTGTTCGCTCAGGATTTCCTTGTCTATCCGCGGCCTGCGGTAGAAACCCTCAAGATAAGCTGAAGTGGCGAGCTTCAGGAGGTTCTTGTAGCCTGTCTCGTTGCGAGCAAGAAGAGTAAGATGCCGATAGGCTGTCGTGCCCGGCGCCAGCTTCTTCTCAAACCGTGACCCGGGCGCAACGTACGCCTCATAGCCGATTATGGGCTTGATACCCGCAGCCATTGCCGCTCGATAGAACTCCACCGCCCCGAACATGTTGCCGTGGTCTGTCAGCGCCAGCGCCTTCATCCCACACTTCTTTGCCCTCTTTACGAGCGCCTCGACCCTCGCACCACCATCGAGCAGACTGAAGTCACTGTGTACGTGAAGGTGTACGAACTGATTTGCCTCCATGACGCATCCTCTTGTGGCATATAATGTTAGGTTGGACTTGCCTTGCCGCCGACGCCATTCTACCACGCCTGAGGAGGCCTGTCAAGCGCCCGAAAGGCTCGACGCGACTGGTGGTTTCCCTTACTTGCATCCACTCAACGGATTACGTCGCAAAACTTTTTTTCAGAATACTATGTGCGCTCTTTCTATTTCGACCGCAGCATCTGCACCCACACCTGGCGCGTCCGGGGCCCGTCAAACTCGCAGAAGAAAATCCCCTGCCACGTGCCAAGCGCCAGCCGTCCAGCCTTCACCGGCACGTATACCGAGCAGCCGACAAGGCTCGATTTCACGTGCCCGGGCGAGTTGCCCTCAGCATGCGTGTACCCGGCGTTCTCCGGCACCATCTTGCCGAGCATCATGAGTATATCCCTGCGAACAGACGGGTCCGCATTCTCGTTTATCGTCACCCCCGCCGTTGTGTGAGGCACGTAGACCAGGCACGCCCCATCCTCGGGCCCGCTTTCCTCTACCATCGCGGCAATCATGCCTGTAATGTCGATAAACTCGTTGTGTCCCGAAGTCTTGACCTGCAACACTTTCATGCTTGAGCCAGCCATGCCAGCAAACCCTCCTTATCGACCGCTGAAGCCGCGATGTTACTCCGGGGCCAGTTTCCGGTCAAGCTCAAAACCCCACCGAGCAAGCCGCGCAATTTATTGCGCGGGCAACCAATCGTATGCAAGCCGTGGAATTCATTCCACGGGTATAATATTACCACATAAGCGCAATTCATTGCGCGGGCAATATTTCCCGCGGGTTAAAACCCGCGGCTTGCATGCCGCTTTCCACAATCCGGATTTCCTCTTCCGTCAAGCCGTAAAGTCTGTAGACCAGTTTGTTAATCTACCCGTTCGTCGCATCAACAGAATCAGCAAAAACTATGTGACAATCTTCACTATACATAGTCAAGGATAGCATCAATAGATATGGTGAATAGTTCTGGGTCTTTGACTCTCAATTCTAGGGATATCTTCCTGTTCTAGCCCGACTTTCCTACTTATGATTTGGCATTGCCCTATCTCTTTATGGTATAGGATGTTACGTAATAGCCGGCCTTACCCTAAAACTCCAATTTCTTCGTTCTTGTCAATATTGAGGATCGCTGTCAGGTACTCCTGAAGTTCTGAAAGTTTCGTCAATACTGTCTGTCTTCGCTCCGTCTTCTGGCGACCCCTGCGCGGGTAAGTGTTGATA
>DAOVDS010000310.1 GCA_030669415.1 bacterium | reverse complement strand
ACCCACCACAAGATTGAACTTTTTACCCTTTTTTATTTTAATTTTGGGTGGGCGGGGGGATTGGCCGTCTTATAAATAAAATTCCCATTTCTTTCCCCTCGCCGGGGGGTGGGGTGGTTTGGGGGGGGGGGCACTACTCTTATCACCCTCCCCTTAATCCCCTCCCCTCAAGGGGAGAAGCACCATGCCGGGGTGGAGCAGAGCATGGTGAAAGAGAACCTGCGCGGCAAGAGGATTACATGCTATGAAACAGCAGCAAGTCCTCATTATCGAAGATGATGACGCAATCCGCCAGGGCATTGTCGATGCGCTCCACTTCAAGGGCTACGCAACCCTGCAGGCGAGCGACGGCGACAAGGGCCTCCAGTCCGCGGTATCTGCTGACTGCGACCTGCTGCTCCTGGACCTCGTCCTGCCCAGGCGCGGCGGGCTCGAAATCCTCCGCGAGGTGCGCTCAGTCAGGCCGACGCTTCCCGTCATCATAATCACGGCACGGGGCGACGAGTCCGAACGCGTGGAAGGGCTCCAACTGGGCGCGGACGACTACGTGGTAAAGCCCTTCAGCATAAAGGAACTGCTCGCCCGCGTTGAGGCGGTGCTGCGGCGCTCGCCCGAGCGCCCCGGCGATGTAAAGGAGCTCAAGCTCCCCGGCGGGCTCGCCGACCTCGCGCGGCGCGAAGTCCGATTCGACGACGGCCAGCGCACCGAGCTCTCCGAGACCGAAGCGGCACTGCTTCGCTATTTCGCCTGCAACCCCGGCAGGGCAATCTCGCGCGACGAGCTCCTCTCGCGCGTCTGGCGCTTCGCGCCCGGCGGCATGGAGACCCGCGCAGTAGACATGCACATCGCCCGCCTGCGAAAGAAGCTGCGCGACGACCCGGCCCAGCCCGCCGTCATCATGACTGTAAGAGGCAAAGGCTACGTGTTTGCTGCAAGTGAGAACCCGCAATGAAGCACGCGCGCCACATCTGGATTGCGTTCGGGCTCTGCCTTACCGTAGTGATTGTGGCCATGGGCTGGCTCAGCGCAATGGTGCTGCGGCTCGAACGCGCCGAGGCGCAGACGCAGCGCCAGGCAGCTTTCGAGGAGAACGTCCGCCTCGCTCTCTGGCGCATGGACTCCGCGCTCACCGGAGTCATCGCGCAGGAAAACGCCTACCCCTATTTCTTCTACAGCCCCTTCTACCCCGCCGAGCGCGCCTACGACCGCATGTTCGCACAGCTCGACCCCGGCGAAGTTCTCATCCCTTCCCCCCTGCTCGCCCAGGACTCGCCTTACATTCTGCTTCACTTCCAGTTCGCGCCCAAAGGCACGCTCACCTCGCCGCAGGCCCCCGCCGGCAACATGCTCGACCTCGCCGAGGCCCGCTACGCCAGCTACGAGTCAATCGAGGCCGCCACCGCACGGCTCCGCGAGCTCCGCAGTCGCCTCAGCCGGGATACGCTGCTGGGCGCCCTGCCCCGCTCAAGGCCCCCGGCACCCACCGCACGCGAAGAGCCTGCCGACGAGAACCTCCGCCAGCAGATGCTGCGCAATGCCAGCGAATGGCAGGCCCGCGCCAGCAACGTTGCGCAGGAATCCTCTCAGAGACAGGCCGCCAGCAGGACTGTCCGCCGGCCGCCCGGCATAGGCGAGGGGCTTTTGCAGCCGGTCTGGCTCGACACCACCCTCATTCTGGCCCGAACAGTCTCGGTCGGCAAAGAGACTTACATCCAGGGCTGCTGGCTCGACTGGCCCGCGTTGAAGACCTGGCTCCTCAAGAGTATCGAAGACCTGCTGCCCCACGGCGCCCTGGAGCCCGTCAGGGCCCGGTCGGACGAAGACCCTGCGCGCATGCTTGCCGCGCTGCCGCTGAAACTCGTGCCCGGACCCGCGCCCGATTCGCCGGCCACTCATACCTCCCCAATCACGGTGTCCTTGATTGTCGCGTGGGTCTGCGTGCTCCTCGGCGCGAGCGCCATTGCTGTACTTCTTTCCGGCGCCATCTCCCTGAGCGAGCGCCGGGGCGCCTTCGTCTCCGCCGTAACGCACGAGCTGCGCACACCGCTGTCCACCTTCCGCATGTATACCGAGATGCTCGCCGAAGGCATGGTTCCCGACCAGGACAAGCGCCAGCAGTATCTGGCGACACTCCACGCCGAGGCGAACCGCCTGGCACACCTGGTGGAGAACGTCCTCGCCTACGCCCGGCTCGAGCGCGGCCGCACAGGCGCACGCCCGGAGACTCTCACGCTTCGCGACCTTCTTGACAGGGTCTGCGGCCGCCTCGCCGAGCACGCGCAGCGCTCCGGCATGACTCTCGAAGTGGATGCCGGCGAAGATGTCCTCTCCACAACTGTGCGCACAGACACTTCCGCCGTGGAGCAGGTTCTCTTCAACCTGGTGGACAACGCCTGCAAGTACGCGGCATCCGCGGCCAACAAGGTTATTCACATAGGAGCCGCCCGTACAGGCGGCTCTGTGGCACTGAAGGTCCGCGACCACGGGCCAGGCATCGCCGCCTCCGAAGCGAAGCGGCTCTTTAAGCCATTCACCAAATCGGCCGCAGATGCCGCCAACTCGGCGCCCGGCGTCGGCCTCGGGCTTGCGCTCAGCCGCCGGCTCGCACGCCAGATGGGGGGCGAGCTCTACCTCGACACAAGCGTAACCGATGGCGCCTGCTTCGTCCTTACCATCCCCGCAGGCTAACCCGGAAAGGTTCTTTTTCTGCTTGTCCCGCTTGCTTTGTCCACCAGCAGCACGTACAATCAGCAGCAGTCACACGCGCAACCTTCAACCCGAGAATGCGACGGGAGAGTCACCGTCATGAAGAAGCGCCCGGAGCGCAATCGGCCCGAAGCTGTAGAGCCCTCAATCGCTGACCGGGAGGCGTTCAGAGTACTGGGAGTCGAGGACACCTGCGAGTACCTGGAAGAAAACGACCCCAGCTTCGGCAAGATATGGCTCGAACGGTTCATGGCACACCACGACACCGCCAGGTCGCAGAGCACCGACGGGAAATACTACCAGGTCTTCTTCTTCAGCAGCCAGGCCAAAGGGCATCCGCAGTGGTGCCTCTGCGGCATGGCGGTTGAGGATGCAACAGAGCTTCCGGATGGCTGGGTGGTCCGGGATGTTCCGAAGGCCCGTTACGTGGTGTTCGAGACAACGCTGAAGTACATTGGGGAGACCGTCGACTATGCTTTCAGCGAGTGGCTGCCCGCATCGAAGCACAGGCACGACCATCCGAAGCCCCATTTCATTCTCTTCCCGCCCGACGTTTCAGGCCCCGATTCCACAGCCTCCGTCTGGATACCCGTAAGGAAGCGATAGGTCCCGGGGCGTATGCCGTGCATTCACTGTTGCGGCCGCATGCTGCGTCCCAGGCCGCAATCGCGGATAACTCTTGTAATGACCTGCCCGCCCCGATACTATTCGTGAAGAGCTGTCTGCACAACATGAACGAACGGGAGGACTCGACATGGCAAAACGGGCTGCCAAGGGCCGGTTCAAGAGGAAAGCCAGGTCCGGGCGCGACCTGGAGAAACACTACCCCAGGGCCAGGTTCGTAGAGAAGCTCCGCCGGCTTGCAGACGTCATCGAGCAGGGCGAGCGATTCCGCATACAGGTTGCGGGCGAGCGAATCTCCGTGCCGCCGGACGCCGTCTTCAACATCGAGCACGAACGCGAAGGCAAGCTCGAAGAGGTCGAGTTCCAGCTCAAATGGAAGCTGCCGTAACCGGCCCCGTTTGAGAGGCGGATGCAATGCCAAGAGAGCCGTATTCCCTGACACTGCTTCTTGCACTTTTCCTGTCGCTGACACTCTGCTCCTGTGGCGGGCCGATATACCTTATCATCTCTTCCTCGCACAAGGATGACGACGACAGCAAGGCTGAACCCGCTGCCATCCTGGTGCCGCAGGATTACCCGACAATTCAGGCGGCTATCGACGCCGCAGGCCACGGCGATATCGTTCTTGTCGCTGACGGCACCTACAAAGGCCCCGGCAACAAAGACCTGGATTTCGCGGGCAAGGCGATACACTTGAAATCGGCCGGCGGCGCGAAAAACTGCATCATAGACTGCGAGAACTCCGGACGCGGGTTCTACTTCCACAGCGGTGAAACGAACGCAGCCATCGTCAGGGGCTTCACCATCCAGAACGGGGATACCGGATCGGGCCACGGCGCCGGCATCTACTGCTACAACTACTCCGACCCGACGATTGCCGACTGCATCATCACAAACAACAGGACGACAGCGGGGAGCGGCGGCTACGGCGGCGGTATCTACTGCGAGGGGTCGCCGAAAGTGGTCAACTGCGTTATTGCAAATAATACAGCCGATTGCGGCGGGGGCATTGGCTGTTACGATGTCCACCCCACTCTTATCAACTGCACAATAGCGAACAACAATACCGGGGGCGACGGCGGCGGCATCTACTGCCACGAGTCCGACGTCATCCTGAACAACACCATCATCTGGGGCAACAGCGCCGCCGGCAGCGGAAACCAGGTCTACACCGAGGACGTGACCGCCACCGTAACGCTGAACTACTGCGACTACGCCGATGGCCCCGGTGATGTGCAGGGTACCGGGTCGTTTACCACCCCGAGCAGCATTTCCTCAGACCCCCTGTTTATAAACGCAGCAGCCCGTAACTACCATCTGTCAGATGCCTCCCCCTGCATTGACACGGGTTACGACCTCTACGTAACCTGGAGCAGCGACCTCGATGGCAGACGGAGAATACTGGGCCCCGACGTTGACATAGGCGCCTACGAGGGCGGCTGGCTGCTCGTACCCTCCACCTACGGCACGATTCAGGATGCGATAGATGCGTCAGCCGACAATGACACAATCCTTGTCGCAGACGGAACCTACAC
>DAOVDS010000228.1 GCA_030669415.1 bacterium | reverse complement strand
AGGAGCACCGCGAATGGAGCGAAAGAAGAGGAAGCAAAAAGCGTTCACGCTTGTCGAGCTCATGGTGGTGGTCACTATCCTGGGCATCCTGGCGAGTATCACCAGCATCAAGGTGGTACAGTACCTCAAGAAAGCCCGGATTGTGAAAGCGCACGCCGACATGAAAAAAATCATGAACGCGCTCGAGCTTTTCAACATGGAGTTCCACGACTACCCGGAAGACCTCGAGCAATTGATTGAAGAGACTGACGAGCACCCCCAGGGCATTATCTCCGCCATCCCCAAGGACCCGTGGGGCGGAGACTACGAGTATGTCCAGGGTACCGAGCACGGCTTCGACCTTATCTGCTACGGCCGCGACGGCACCGAGGGCGGCGAGGGCGAAGATGCCGATATCGAGTCCTGGAACATCGACCAGCCCGAGGAAGGCGAAGAAGGATATTCGGAAGACTCCGGAGGGTAAAACTCAACCGCAGAGACGCAGGTATAGAATACATGGTTAAGCGTGAAAATGGCGGATTTACACTGGTGGAGATGGTTGTCGTGGTCGCAATTATCGGCCTCATTCTTGCGAGTGTTGCCATAAGGTTCGACTCGCTCACAGTCTCGGCACGACTGCGGGCCAGCGCGCGCGAAATCGCCTCGACAATCGGGCTCGCACACTCCCAGGCCTGCTCGACCGGGAGAGCGCAGACCATGGTCTTCGATACTGACAATCAGCAGTACTGGATTGAAAGCAGCGCCGGGGAAGAGCAGGATGGCCAGTGGCTGCCCAGGAAACGAACCCTCTACAGGGACATTACTTTCGAAGACATCCAGGTTGGTGAAGAGATGTACGGCGGTGGAGAAAGACGCGGGACACTCTCCATCGAGATATCGCCTCTGGGCATTACCTCCGCCTGCATGGTGCACCTCGAGGCCGAGGGCGGCACGCAGATAACGCTGGAAGTCTGCCCGCTTACGGGTATGGTCAGATTCTACGACGGGTACAAGGAGTATGAGCCGCCCGAAAGCCTGGGCGGATAACTTGTTGGAAACGCTATGAAGTGTATGAATTTAAAATACAGAATAGTTAGCCGGCGGACTTGTCCGCCGTGTAATACTGCGGCGAAAGAGAAAGGCTTCACCCTCCTCGAGGTTATGGCATCCGTTGTGATAATCGGCGTAGCCATGACCGTGATTATGACTGACCGCAACGACAGTGTGCGCCGGGTGGCAGTGACAGACTGCATGAGGACGGCAACCATGCTTGCCCAGCAGAAGATGGCCGAGATTGTCCTGGGCATGGAGGCCGGCGCCAGCGGGGATTTCGAAGGTTACAAGGGCTTCTCGTGGCGCCTCGAGGATACCACAACACAAGTGATGCAGGGAGAGGAGCAGTCGGGAACTCTTGATAAGACATCTCTCATTGTCACCTATCCCGCGGGCCCGGCTCAGAGAGAGCTTACGCTGAGCGTGCATCTGAGGGGAGGGCAGTGATGAGAAAGCAGAAAGTAGAGCAGGAGAGCAGTAGAGCAGCGACCTCCTTGTCTACTGTTCCACTGTTCAACTTACTGCACTCTCGGCCGGAGGCCGCCGGATTCACCCTGATAGAGGTACTTGTCACGCTGCTCATTACATCCATTATGCTGACTGTAGTCTACACGTGCTTCGTCGGGACAGTGGCCGCGAAGCAGTACTCCGAGCAGGTGAAGGAGGCCGGCAGGGTGGGGCAGGCAGTGCTCGGGCTTATGAGGCGTGACCTCGAGGGGGCATTCATCTTCTCGCCCGGGAACCCCGCCATGGAAGGCCAGGCCGAGTCCGTGGGTTCCGCCGACGCCGACACCGTCAACTTCGTCACCACCTCCGACTCCCGCAGGGCGGTGGATGGCAAAGGGAGCGACTACTGCGAGGTGGGCTATGTCCTCTACGCCAGCGAGGAGCAGGAGGATATGCTCAGTCTTTGTCGCAGGGAAGACCATCTGGTGGATGAATCGCCTTTTTCCGGCGGCGTGCTTGAGCTTCTTGACGACCAGGTCAAATCGCTCAAGCTTGAGTATCTCGTCGATGACGCGTGGCAGACTGTCTGGCAGGATGAAGGCCTGCCCGAGGCTCTCAGGATTACACTGGTTCTGAGAAAAGACTCCGGACAAAAGAAAGATGGCGAGCCTGTGATGCTGGATTATACTTACAGCGCTACTGTCATAATCCCCGCAGGCCGTCCGTGGTAAATCAAGGTGTAAGCAATGGAGATAAGGAGATGAAAACAGGACGGGATAAGGGGCTTTTGACTTTTCTTGTCTCCCCATCTCGTCCTTTGAATATCTCCCTATCCCCTTCCATATCCCCTTTTCTTACACAAAAACGCTTATAACACAGGAAGAAAGACGTGGGAAAAGCGGTAGGACTTCTCTTTGAGAACGGCGCCATCAAGGCGGCTGAAGTCTCCGGCTCCGGACGGAGCATGCGAATCAGCAGGATTGTGCGCGAAGCAGTCGCTGCCGATGAGGGTGCCTGGGCAGGTGATGACCTGCGTGACTTCTTTGACCGCAACAACCTCAGACGCGACAACGTCGTCCTGTGCCTCTCAGGTGGCGACTCGGTCCTGCGCCGGCTCACACTGCCACTCTCCAACCTGCGTCAGATTAGGCGCACAGTCAAGTTCCAGGCCGAGAAGTTCGTCGTGGACCAGTCGCTCGAGAACATCATCGTAGACTTCTTCGTCGTCAACCAGACTAAGAAAGAGACCGAAATCTTCATGCTGGCCGTGAAGAAGGAAGAGCTGCGGGAGAAACTGCTCCTTCTCGACGAGGCTGGCATCTCCCCCATCGGCGTCACAATTGACTCGGTCGCCCTCTTCAACCTGGTCGCGGCTTCAGGCGTTTTCCCCAAGAAGGGAACCGCCGCACTGCTCGAATTCTCAAGCGAGGCGTGCAGGATAATCCTCGTGCGCGATACAAGGCTGGTCTTCCTGCGCTCACTCAATATCACAGGTCTTGCGCCCGCCGAGCTTGACGAACGCATCGCCAGGGAGCTCAAGACCTCCTGTCTCGTCGCCGGCATCGATGAACCCCTTGCCAGCGTGATTATCGCCGGCGACGAAGCTTCAGAGACTACGTCCCGCACCCTAACAAGGCGCTTCGGCACCGATATTGCCACGTTCAACCCGTTCACCACCTTCCCCTCCGATACCACCGAAGATGAAAACGGCGGCTCCGACGACGCGGCCGCAATCGCCCTGGGCGCGGCGCTCAAAGGTATCAACGCGGAGTCCGTGTCTCTTGATTTCCGCAAGGAGGAATTCGCGCTGCGCAGCGGCTTTGACTTCGTGCGCGCCAAGCTGCTCTATTTCTTCGGGGCCCTTGCTGTTCTCTTCGGCCTGCTCCTTGTTCAGAGCTACTACGATGCCACACAGAAACAGAAACACCTCAACGAAATTGAGAATGAGGCCAAACTCTACTGGAGAAAGATATTCCCAAATAAACCGTTCCCATCGAACACATTCGACAGGCATATCAAGAGCAAAACCGCCAAACGCAAGTCGGATACCCGGTCAGGTCCGCGGTATCACTCCTTCGTGGAAACCATACGGCATATCGCTTCCGTACTGCCGCAGCAGCAGAAAGTCACTGTGCGCTCAATCTCCTTCGACCAGAGACATGTGATTCTGGCCGGGGATGCCGAAGAGTTCAGCCAGTTCGATGCGCTCGTGTGTGCGCTGCGCAACCTGCGCGGCTACAAGGTCAGTGAGAAGTTCGAGAAACGTGGCCGTCCCGGACGCCAGCAGAGGCTGATATTCAGCATAGAGTTGGTCCCTCTTGGAGAATCGAAATGAACAGGTCCCGCGGTGCGCAACCCCGGCTTGCGCTCAGGAAGCAGAAGTCAAACGCAGGAGTTTTCGTCCTCGCGGCGCTCGCCGGGATACTCGCAATCACGTACCTGCTCCACGTCGGGGAGCCGGCCAGGATTGAAAGAGAAACAAGGATAAGGGGGGCGAAGCTCCGTGACACCAAGGAGTATATCGCCAACAACTACGCCGCGCTCATCGGCAAGGAAGAGTCGGCCCGGCAGCAGACCCGTCCAGAGGACAAGCCGCTGCTCACCATCATAAAAGAGAGCGCACAGAGCGTCGGGCTTACAGACAGCCTCTCGGCCGTGGCTCCCGAGGAGAACAAGAAGCTCGGCGAGGTGACGGCGAAAGTCGTGCTGCGCAGGATAAGGCTCGCAGACCTCGTCAACTTTCTCGTCTACGTGCGCTCAAAATACCCCGGCATAATGGACAGGGAAGGCCGCCTGCGACTCGTCCCGCGCCAGCAGGGCGATAACTGGGATGCCTTTGTGTCGCTCACAGTGAAGAGGCGTTAGCATGAATCAGAGGGAGCGCAATCACAGGAAACGCGAGCAGGGCGCAGCCCTGCTTCTGACGCTTCTCATGCTCTCGCTGCTTGTCGTGCTGGTCGGGCAGTTCTCCTACACCGTCGTCCTTGACCGCAAGGTCGCCCTCAACTACATATCCGACGCGCAGGTCTCGCTGGACATCCTCGCGGGTGTCGAGGCCGCGGCAGGGCAAATCGCCCAGGCAAATCACCAGCCGGGCCAGGAAACCCCGTCAGCACAGACCGAGTTGCAGCTCGGCTCGGACGATTCCCGGATTCTCGTCTCAATCGAAGAGGAAGATGCCAAGTTCAACGTAAATATCCTGCTCGAGCCGCCGGACGGTGTTTCGCCCGACGATGCCCAGGCTGCGCTTGAACGCCTGCTCAAGTCGGTTGACGAGCCGGAGGGAACCCTGCCCGCCGGCCTTGGAGACAGTATCGCCCAGTACCTGCTCGACAAGGGTTCGCCCGCCCTGACGCTCAGGGAGCTTACAGCCATTGAAGGCGTCACGGATGAACTGCTCTACGGCGGGCCTGAAACCGCCGAGCCTGAGCTCGACGATGGTTTCGCGGGGCTTTCAAAATACCTGACTGTCTGGTCTGACGGCCTGATTGACTACAACAGCGCCGACGAGAAAGTGCTGCTCTCACTCGTAGAGGGGCTCAACGAGCAGATGCTGCAGATGGTGCTGCAAGTTATTGGGAACCCGTCGGGCAAGCTGCCGCCGAACATCCAGGGGATAGTCAACCGCATGGCGGGATTCGTCAAACCGGATGGCTCGACCTTCAGTGCAGTTGTGCAGTCACAGAGCGGCAACTACGCAAAGAGGTGCATGGCTGTTCTCAGGCGTGGTGAAGGAGGCGTTTCCCTTCTTCTCTGGGATGAATTGGAACCATAATAAAGCCGCGGGCTTCAGCCTGCGGATGACCAAGGAGTGGCATTATGAAACTCGACTACCAGAGGCTTGCGCGTTACGTAATACTCGCCAATCTCCTCGTGACTGGGCTGGTCATCTACTTCGCGACTGACCTCGTGCTGGGCGAGGCGGCGCCGAAGAATAACGCCAGGCTGTTCGCATCGGTCAAGCCTGTCGAGAAAACTCAGCCTCAAGCCAGGAGCATCTTTCGCGACTACTCGATTATCACTGCCGACCGGTTCCTTCCCCGGCCCGGCATAGCGCCCGGCGAGCCGACAGGCCTTGTCCCGATTCCAGGCCCATCCTCGGCGCTCGACCGCCTCCTGAAGCTGCGTGGCACCGCAGTGTCCTCGGAGAAAGGCCTCTCATTCGCCATTCTCGAGCTTCTCCAGAGCGGCGAGTTTCGCACCGTCCGAGTTGGTGAGGAGGTCGTTGGCGCCACTGTGCTTGAAATAGGCGGGGACTCGATGCTTGTCTCGATGGAGAATGAGGAAATCACCATCTTCCTCAACGCGACCGAGGAGTACGCCACCTCGTCGAAGAAGAGCAGGCCAGGTCAGCGCTCCGGACGCACCGATGGCCGCTTTGCGGGGAGAATGCCGCCCGCCATGCAGGAGTACTTGAAGAGGCTGCCTCCCGAAATGCAAAAGCGATGGCAGAATGCTTCGCCCGAGGAGAAAAAGAAGTTCATCAAGAAGTTTATGGAACGCGCGGGCCAGGGCCAGAATCCCCGTCAGGGCACGCAGCGTTCGCCCCGCGACTTGCGCAAACGCAGGTAGATGGACTTGCGAGTCTGGCGTGCTAAGAATACACGCGGAAGTCGAGTTCCGGGAAAAGGTTGTCCAGCGACTCGGCCCAGCGCAGGAAGCCCTCGTCAATCCTGTCCTGCGTAATCTGGTCGTAAAGCTGGTTGAAGCGGCCCACGTGGTCTTTGAACCGTTTATGCGCATAGGCCACGTGCGTTTCCGTGGTCATGATAAACGCCCAGTCAGACGACTGCGCAAGGAGAAGCTCGCGGGCGGCCTGGTTCAGGGCGCGCTCGAGCAGGCCGGTGGCGCTGGCGTGGTGCCGGGCCATCTCCACCATGCGCTCTTCGGCCACGTGGACGTGCTGGTATATCCAGTCGTTGTGCGAGTTAACCCACACGTCGAAGTATCCGCCCGCACCCCAGGAGGATGGGTTCGGCTGGCACACCTGAAGACGCTGATTCTCCGACAGGTATTCGGAGGGTGTAATCGGGCGTATTTCATCCTGGTCGTGGTGCATTTTGAGGAACAGGTATTCGAGGAAGGCAGGCCCTTCAAACCACCAGTGGCCGAAGAGCTCCGCGTCGTAGGGGGCGACAATCAGGGGCTTTCGCCCGATTAGGGGGCTCCAGTATTTGAGCTGGTGCTGGCGGTTGAAGATGAAGTTGCCCGCGTGAGAAGCAGATTTCTCGCGGGCGGCCGATGGGCTGTACACCTGCTTGTCGCTCAGGCTGACCTTGCCGGTAATCCTGTGGTACTTTATCCCGATGTTCCGGCGCACCCCGTCCGAGTGCAGGTAGGGATGGATATAGCCGTAGTCCGCGTCGTAGCCCAGGTCGCGGTAGAACTCCCGGTAGGTGGGGTCGCCCGGGTAACCTTCGACCGCCGACCAGACCTGCTTGGACGACTCCCTGTCACGCGCGAACGCCGCAACTCCCTGGTGTGTAATCACAGGGGCGAACGACCCGTACTTGGGTCTGGGCTCGGCGTGCAGGACCCCGTGCGTGTCGAGAAGGAAGTAGCGCACGCCCTCCTCGTGCAGGTACTGTTCCAGGCCGTAGGTGTAGGCGCACTCCGGCAGCCAGAAGC
>DAOVDS010000096.1 GCA_030669415.1 bacterium | reverse complement strand
TTGCCAAAGAGCAAGCAAATCACTACAATCTTTCTTGCGAGCCACCTGTGCACCTCCTTTGGTGAAGCCGAAAACTCTTGGAGATGCACTCGGCTCGCTTCTTTTTCAAGCCATTTCTACAGAAATTATAGGACTCAATCTGATGGCACCTTGTGCTACTATCGCCCCGCCAGAGACAGATGCAGAATTTGCAGGTTGTTCTTTCAATGTGCCATGAAAGTCATGCTGGGTTCGGATAAGTTTGACAAGAGAAACTCGCAGAAACTAAGCAGGCTGTTTGACCAGCTTGGCTCTGAGAACTGGTACGTCAGGGAACATGCCCAGATAAGCATAGCACGTATGCTGGAAGAGGATTACAACCACACGTTGAAAAACATGCTGCAGAAATACTGCTGCAGCGGTGACCTGGAACAGAAGTACAGAGTCGAGCAGCTTCTTCCGCTGGCACCGGACAACTCACGGCTTATCCGCGTTCGCTTGAAACCGCTGGCGAATCTGGCGCTGCTGCTGCATGGCGAACAGGGGGTGCGCAGCAAGGCGGCAGAACGCCTGAAAGGCCGGGTCAAGGTGGCGGAATCCCTGATTAGTGCGTCACTTGAGACACGCACGGAGTTTGTGCTAAAAGCGCTGGATAAGCTTTATCCGACGGAAAAAAATAATAGGGAGAATACGGAGAAATAAAATTGCGCGTTGCAGGCAACGCGGCTAAAAAACCCGGATTCCGGTCCGGGGTTTTATTTCGGCCAGGAGATGATTGTTTCGCGCAGGTGGGTGACGGTGGGCGAGAATGTGGTTGTCAGGTAGACGACGGAGTTGATTGCGATAAAGATTAAGCTGAAGATAACGGCGCGGGCGTAGGAAGTCTGCAGGACTGACCGGGCCAACACGAGGAAAAGGTAGACCGAGAAGCCCAGCGCGCAGAGGATGCCGGCGGGCAGTCCGGCGGGGCCGGGGACGATGCAGCCTACTGCGTAGCCGATAACGGCGCCTGCGGGAACGGGGATAAACAGCTCGTAGACAAGGAGCCTGACGGAGCGCATGACGGAGGCACCGGGAATGCGAGCGAGTGCGGCGCAGAGCCAGGCGACGCAGGTCTCGAAGAGCAGTGCGAAAATGGCTGCGAACCCGGCAGCGAATATGAGTTTTTCAGGCATCAGGGCATACCAATAGATAGTTGTGTTTCCATAATCATCATCGGCAGGATGGGGTTATTCCTGCAGTTTCTTCTGCACGTCGGCGGCTGGCACGCGGCCTGTTTCCTTTAGCTCGACAAGGCGGGTATGGCCTTCCTCGGTGAGCTGCTGCTGCGGGACGATGACGCCTGCGGAGATTATGAAGCGCATTGCCTCGTCCACTGTAATGTCGAGGGGAACAACTTCATCCTCGGGGATGATGAGGGTGAAGCCGGACATTGGCGCCGGCGAGCAGGGGACAAAGACGTTGACCATCTTCCTTTGGGTGCGCTCTTTCACGCTGCGCAGTCCTTCGCCTGTGACAAATCCCACAGCCCAGGCACCGGGGCGAGGGAACTGGACTGCGACCACGGAGGAATAGGACGGCTTCTCCTTCTCGCCGAAGACGAAGTCCGTCACCTGCTTGGCGTAAGGATAGATGACCTTGATTATCGGCATGCGGGTCAGGAGCCGTTCTCCCGACCTGAAGATGCGCCGGCCGACCCAGCTTGCGATAAAGAACCCGACCGTCATCACAATGAGGAAGGCGATAATGAAGCCTGGCCACCAGTCCATCTTGGCTTTCAGCTCGGCTTTGAGCGCATCTCCTTCAAGCGGCTTGTCATTTTCGCCTGTCAGAGGCACTTCGAACTGCCTGTTGAGGTAGCCGCGGCCCCACTCCGTGGCGTAGAGCTGTTTGCCTACGAACATGTTAATAGGCTCGGATACGTTGTTGCGGACGAAGTTGAAAACCACGAGAAAGACGTAGACAGTCAGGATTGCGGGCAGGAGCGTCGCGAGACCCTTGAGAAAAGTCTTCTTTGTCCACCTAAACAGCGAGCTCTTGGCCACTTATTCCCTCACCTGCCCTGGAGAAGGCGCAGTCCGTTGCGGTCATCAAGGCAGTCAACCGCCTTCACCTTTTCAATGACGGCGTCGATGTCGTACTCGACACGGTGCCACCTGCAGATTTCACCGTCAACTTCAACGTAACAGGCCCTCGGGTCGCGGTCTCTTGGCTGCCCGACGGAGCCCAGGTTTATTATCTGCTTACCCGGCTTGAACTCCCATTCGTAATGGAGCTCCTCGGCACCGTACCAGCGCGGCTCCTCTATCATGACTCCCGGCACGTGGGTGTGACCCACAAAGGCGATGCACTCCATCCTGTCGAAAACAACCTTGAGCTTCTCGTGGTTGAACATGGCATCCGTCTCAAGCACATACTCGTAGATAGGGTCGTGCGGGGAGGCGTGAACGTGAAGGAACTTGCCATCCTGGAATCTCTCCTCGAGGCTGGAAAGGTAGTCCCAGCGGCGCTGCTTGTCGGCGTCCTCACCGTCCGGGCGCATCTGGTCACGCTGGCAGTCTATCGCCTGCTTGGCGACGCGGTTGAAGCCTACCGCGGCGCTCAGCAGTGCATGGTCGTGGTTGCCCAAGAGGTGAACCTTGCATTCTCTGGATACGAGGTCAATGCATGCGGGCGCGTCAGGGCCGTAGCCGACGAGGTCGCCGAGGAAGTAGACTTCCTCAATCCCGCGTTTCTCTATGTCGGCGAAGACAGCCTGGAGCGCTTCGTAGTTCCCGTGGATGTCGGATATGAGCGCGCGCCTCATAGATGTTCCCTGCCTGCTGCCAGTCATGCCTTCTGCTATTCCTCGTTCTGTTTGACAAACTCCTGGAGGTTCGTTTCCTGGTCGAGGAGCGAATCCTTGATTGAAGAGACATCGAGCTTCTTGCTGATTATGGTATTGAGGGGCACGGCGTTCTTCCGGGTCCCGAAGAGGATTGCGCCCACAAGAGTGTCTTTCTGGAACACGGCTTTCTTGTATGCTCCCGCCTCGCGGTCCTCCACCCGGATAACTTCGTACTCGCCTTCATCTTCAGGAACGGTGAGCCCGATGCAGGTAAGGTCCACCCCAAGCCCCTTGAGCGTGTATATCGGGACAGTGCCCTCGTATTCGAGCGCGTCTTCGATAATCATGTTTGTAGCCGCCACCTTCGCCTGCTCAAGCGCGGCCGGGACTATCCCGGAACAGATGCCTGCAAACTCGGCGACGTCGCCGGCGGCGTAGATGTCCGGCGATGAGGTGCGCATGTGCTTGTCCACGATAACGCCCTTGTTGGCGACCAGGCCGGCGCTCTGGGCAATCTCCTTGTTGGGCACCGTGCCGGCAGCGATAAGGACCAGCGACCCCTTGACGGATTCGCCGCTCTGGAAGCGCACTTTCTGCATCTTGTTCTGCATGGTTGCAATCGACTCGGCCGCTTCGCCGAGCATGACTGTAATTCCCAGCCCTTCGACATCGTCCTGGAGGAGGCGGGCCCCCTCCTTGTCAAGGAACCGCGGGAGCAGCCTGTCGGCGGTATCCACGAGGATGACGCCCAGCTTCAGCTTGTTGAGCGCGCTTGCGGCTTCGATACCGAGAAAGCCGGCGCCGAGGATGACCGCCCGTTTGCGCCCGCGCGCGAACTGCCTTATGTGGACCGCATCCGCGACCGACCGGAGCGCGAAGACGCCATCCCTGTGGACGCCCTCAATCGGCAGGTCTCTGGCCCGGGCGCCACAGGCCAGGAGCAGCTTGTCGTAGCTGTGGGTCTTCTTGCCTGCGAGGATCTTGTGGTTTTCCGGGACAATCTTGGTTACCGCGGTGCCCATGTGGAGGTCTATGCGGTTGTTCTTGTACCAGTGCTTGTCGTGGAAGTAGATGTGCTGGAGCTCGACCTCGCCGGCCAGGAACTCGCTCAGACGCGGCCTCCCGTAGTAGGGGTAGTTCTCGTTGGTGAACACGGTGATTTGGGCCTTCGGCGCCTTCTCTCTCAGGTACTGGGCCGCGGTGGTCCCTGCCGCGCTCGCGCCAATCACGATAAACTTCATCCGGGGATTTCTCCGGCTGATTCCTCTGCGAAAATCCGAAAGCAGAATACTATCCGCACACCGGCTTCATCGCAAGATGTTTCCTTGGAGGAGTTGAAAACTTGTCACCCGGCCGGCGCAGGGCGAATTCGCCCAAAAGAGAATCCCCCGCCAGGACCGGCCTGGCGGGGAACTCCGGGTGTTTCACAGCTTAATACTACTTGTTTGCCCCCCTGTTGCCCGGGACGTTAGGCCTGTGCGGTCTCTTGGGCCGCTTCGGCTTGGGGCGCTTCGGCTGGGGCCGCTTTGGCTGCGGGCGTTTCGGCTGCGGGCGTTTCTTCGCGAATTTCCTGGCAGCGTCCGGGTGCTCCTTGAGCCATTTCGCCCTCTTCTTGCGGGCGAGCTCTCTGGCCTTTTCGGGATGCTTTTTCGCGAACTCGCGCGCCTTCGGATGCTCTTTGAAGAACTTGCGCCGTCTCGCAAGCCTGCGCCTCCTGACGAGCCTTCTGCGCGCAGCCCTCGGGTGCCTTCTGGCGAACTTCGCCGCCCCGGGATGTTCCCTCATCCACTCGGCAGCCTTGGGGTGCTTCTTGGCGAACCTCTTTCTCGCAAACTTCGGGTGCTTCTTGGCGAAATGCTTCTTCGCCGCCTTGGGGTGCTTCTTGGCCCACTTGGCCTTTGCCCCCTTGGGGTGCTTCCCGGGGTTTCTCCCCTTTGGCTTTGCGAAGGCGAGCGAGCTGAACATAAACACAGCCGCCAGCGCAATCGCCGCTACTTTCAACAGCTTTCTCACCACTCTGCCTCCTTCAACAAGTGCCAGATTCTTGACTGCTCAAGAATAGAAACGCGCAACTCCCCCAAAAGGTTCGCTCTTGTAGAAAAAAAGAGGCATACTGCCGGAAGGCATGGAGAGGCTTGCCGCTGCCCGAAGCGCCGGAACAGTGAGCGCGCTCGCGCGTTTATCACCACAGAAGTCCCCGTGGCAAAATCGGGCATGGTTCAAACACCGGTAACACTTTTTCGTTATTGCGAGGAGGTAGCGCACCCACTCTTGAAAAAGCCCCTGCGGGACAAATCCGGGGCTTGACCGGTTATGATGTATTGCAGGGATTGATGCATTTTGATTTGGCAGCACGCTGACGATTATATTGCAGAATTTTGCAATATAATCCAAGTGGCGTGTGAGGTATGTGGTTGACTTGGCGGCAGGTCGAGGTGGTTTTCCTTCCGGGCCGCAGGCGGCCCGGCTAAACGACAAATCTGTGAAATCTGTGAAATCTGTGGTTTTTTCTGGTTGCGGCCCAGGGCCGCGCTGTGTTCGACGCGAGGTAAAGGTTATAATGAGTCTGAAAAATCACCGCAGGGAGGTTGACATGAAGAATGCGCTGCTTGTTCTGGGTGTGCTGCTGACCCTTTGTGCCGGGCTGCTTGCGCAGGATGAAGAAGAGGAAGACCTGCCCCAGGACCCTCTCCTGCGGGCCGTGGTCCTGGGCGAGTTCGCCAAGGTGGACAAGCTCATCTCCGGCGGAACCGATGTCAACCGCAGGGATGAGGATGGCTTCCCGGCCCTTCACCTCGCCGCGGCTAACGGGCACACGAGCATTGTGGAGCTTCTTGTCAAGTCCGGGGCCAGAGTGAACGGGAAGTGCGAAGAGCAGGGCTCGACCGCGCTGCACCAGGCTGTCTACGAGGGACTCAATAAAGTTGCGCAGGTTCTCATAAAAAACGGCGCCGGCGTCAGGATGAAAGACACCGAGGGTGCGACTCCGCTGCACTGGGCTGCCGAAAACGGGCAGAAGGAGACAGCCGCGCTGCTGATAGAGTTCGGCGCCGACGTGAAGGTGAGAAACCTGGATGGGCACACGCCTCTGCACCTGGCCTGCGAGAGCAGGGAGGTAAGCGAGCTGCTGATTGCCAAGGGCGCCGATGTCAACGCGAAAGACCTCGACGGGGCGACCCCGCTTCACTGGGCGGCCGAGGGCGCCGACAGGGAGGTGGTGGAGCTCCTCGCCGGGAAGAAGGCCGACCTCAACGCGAAAGACGAGGATGGCGTAACAGCGCTTCACATTGCCGCCTCGGAAGGCTGCGCCGAGATAGTGCAGTTCCTTGTAGATAAGGGCGTTTCCGTGAATGCCAGGGATGAAGAGGATGCAACCGCTCTGCACTGGGCGGCCCAGGGCGACTATCTGGAGGTGGTGAAGATTCTCGTCGCAAAGGGCGCCGATGTGAACGCGAAGGCTGAGGAAGGCGTTACGGCGCTGCGCGTGGCTGCGTCGGTCGAGGTGGCCGGACTGCTGCTCGGCAAGGGGGCGAAAGTCAACGCGAAGGGCACCGACGGCGTTACGCGCCTCCACGAGGCGGCCGTCAATGCCAATCGCGCCATGGTCGAGCTTCTTATCGCAAAGGGCGCGGATGTAAACATAAGAGACGAAGACGGCATGAGCCCGCTTCACTGGGCCGTGGATGCGCAAATCTCGAAGCTGCTCCTCGACAAAGGCGCGAAGCTAAATGCAAGAGACGAAGATGGCATGACGCCGCTGCACACCGCCGCCTACGAGGGCCACAGCAAGATGGCGCAACTTCTCCTGAACAGGGGCGCCGACCTGAAGGCGCGTGATGACGAAGGCAGAGCCCCGCTGCACTGGGCTGCAAACAGGGAAGTTGCCGCGCTGCTTGTCTCAAGAGGCGCGGATATGAAGGCAAGGGACAACCTCGGCAGAGCGCCGCTTCACCATATATGGGACATGGGAGCGGCCGACCTGCTTGTCTCAAGGGGCGCCGACGTCAAGGCGACAGACAACCACGGCTGGACTCCACTGCACTGGGCAGCGCACGAAGGGTACGGTGCCGTCGCCGCGTTTCTCCTGACCAAAGGCGCCGACGTGAACGCGAAAGACAACGGCGCAACACCGCTGCACGTGGCGGCCGGCGAAGGGAATGCCGGGCTCGCGCAGCTCCTTCTCGAAAAAGGGGCTGACCTGAACGCGAAGGGCGAGAGCGGCGAGACGCCCCTGCACGCCGCGGCGGCCGGGGGGCACCTGCTAATTGCGGACCTCCTGCTTGAAAAAGGCGCGAAGGCGGATGCGAAAAACGACGATGGCATGACCCCCCTCGACCTGGCGCGCGAGGCACAAGAGCCCATCGAAGAGCTGATAAAACTCCTGAAGGAACACCGCGCCAAGAGCGGGAAATAACAGCCGCCCGGCGCTGCCGATAAGACACCTGCCGCTGACTTGCACCTGCATCCGCTCTCATACTATACTTACAATGCAGGCGGATTCCTGAAAGGAGAGTTCAATGGGAATAAGGCCAGTTGCCGGCGCGGTCGCGGTTCTTGCACTGCTTGTCTGTGTTCTGACGTTTTCTTCCTGCTCGGGGCCGAGGCCTGCCTCGCCGCCGCCGGCCTCGCAGGCGCCGCCAGTGCACAAGCCCGCCCCCACACCCGAAGAGCTAAGAGCGCAAATCCTTTTAGACCCCGCGGACATGTCGCAGAAGCTCTCCTACTGGCGCGATGCAAAGGTCGGCGACTGGGTGCGTTTCCTGACACACAGGGCGGACATCGCAGTCTTCGAGGTCATCAGGCGCGACGGGAAGAAAGTGACCTTCGAATTCAGGCTCTTCGAGCTCAATGGCACAAGGGTTGAGGAAGAACCGGACATCCGTGAGGTCAACATAGAAAAAGATGACGAAATCATGCGCGCCGTCCTTATCCAGAATCCCTTTGTCCAACGCTCGGTCAGTCAAATGAAATCCTTCAGGAGTGACAGACCCCTCAATTGCGAGCGCCATTTTGTGGACAACCCGAGAGGGGAAAACAATGAGACTCTCTGGTGTCGCAAAATCCGCTGTGGCGGCTTCGTCTTCATGCGCCGGGGCAATGCGGCTATCGTGACCCTCATTGACTACGGCGATGCAGCCAACCCGCCGAGGTGGCACAACCTCAGACCAGCCGAACTGCTGAAATACTGGCACAAGAACAACAGGTTCACGCACGAAAAGCCCGCGGGGCAGGAGAAGGACGACAGGTAACTACCAAAAACATGAGTTATGGTTACTGTGACATGAAAAGACACATAAAAGAGCGGATACTGTCGCACATGAAACTCCGCACGAAAATAGACAGAGTAGCGTTCTATTCGTTGCAGTATATCATATATCTACTGCTTTGTGTGGCAGCCGGGATGATTCTAATCCTCTGCATTGATTCTTCGGGGATGATGGCGTACCGCCTGATAGCTGCCGTGTTCCTGCCGGTTGTTACTGTAACCATCGCGGCGGTGGAGCACGAAGAGGCAAGGAGAAGGGAGTAAAGAACCCCGTGCTTGGGCACGGGGTATTTCCATGAAAACCGCGTTGCAGGTCTGAAAGAGAATGGGCCCGCCGGATGGCGGGCCCGCGTTTCATGTGCGCCCGGTACTAACCTTTCGGGTTTGCGACGCGGCCCATGAAGAGTATTGCGCCGCTCTTGTTGTCACGAATTACAAAGACGAAGGGGTGGTCTGCGCGGAAGACTGGCGGGGGAGCGGGCATGCCTGAATCCATTGTCACGGCTGTCGCGGCTGCCGCCTCGGTGCCTTTCTCGCTGACATCCACGAACGCCTTGTGAATGACTTTGCCTATGAAAAGCTCCTTGGAGCCTGTCATTCCTGAAAAGTCAGCCCTGGCGGAGTTGAACGCGCATGGCATGCCCAGTTCCGCAAGCGTCTTGCCAAGCTCGTAGTCTTTGGTCATCTTGAAACGCGGCAGGGCGACCTCGGCGATTTCCTGCTTGTGCATCCGGGAGAGCCAGCTCTTGAGGTTCTTGCCTGTGAGCTTGCCTTCCAGCGTGTCAAGCCCGTCCACCTTGTCGGGGAGCAATATCAGCATCGAGAACTCCCCGCCCGCATACGGCAGCTCGAGCGCTTTGAACCCGTCACCCTTGAGGTACTTCAGGCGCGCGTCTTTCATGTGCATCATGTGAACCTGGGCGCTCTTTCGCTTCGAGAGTTGGAATTTCTCCTTCTTTGTGTCTTTCTTCTTGAACTGGTACTTCCAGGTTCCCTTGAAGTAAATGGCGTTGGTGAGGACCAGCCTGATGCTGGGGGAAAGGTTCTTTATCAGGTCCTTTATCCTGTTGTTGGTGTTGTCTTCGACCCACTTGTTAATAGTCTGGCGGGCCTCTTCGGTCGCATTCTCGAAATCCACCTCCTTCAGGCCCGCCTCGTAGTTGTTCTTGTTCAGCGCCAGGAACCCGGGCAGGAACTTGTACTCCTTCTGGCCCCACAGCGCGTTGGCAATCGAGAGCTCCAGGCCCCTCTTCTTCACCGAAAGCACCTTCGCCAGCTTCGCAAATGCGGGGTGGAGCTTCTTATCCTCCAGCGTGAAATGCAGGACTTGCTTCATCTCCCTGGCGGTCTGCCCGCGCGCGCCGGCGTAGGTCATGGCAAGCGCGGTCTCAATGCTCGCCGGGGAAAAGAACATGTTGCCATCCTTTTTCTCAGCCACCTCCTTGAGCTTGTCATACAGGTCGAACGCGAACTCGTTGTTGCTCTTGACCGCCGCCTTCACGTCGGTCTTCTCGTCCGCAATGACCTCGCTTGCGCAGAGCGCGCACAGCCCCGCCAACACCAGCCCGGCCAGCACAACCAGTCTTGCCTTCATTGCCTGTCTCCTTCCAGTCACTTAGCTTGCCTTCGGGTTGGCGACGCGGCCCATGAAGAGTATTGCGCCGCTCTTGTTGTCACGAATTACAAAGACGAAGGGGTGGTCGGCGCGGAAGACTGGCGGGGGAGCGGGCCGGCCTCCCTCATTCATAATGACAGCCGTGGCTGCCGCCGCCTCGGTTCCTTCTTCATTCACATCCACGAAGGCCTTGTGAACGACATTCCCTATGTAGAGCTCCCTGTTGCCGTTCATGCCGGAGAAGTCGGCCCGTCTGTAGACAAACGCGCTGGGCATGCCCATCTCTGGAAGCGTCTTGTCAAGCTCGTAGTCTTTGGTCATCTTGAAGCGCGGCAGAGCGACCTCGGCGATTTCCTGCTTGTACATTCTCGAAAGCCATTTCGCCAGGTTAGCGCTGGTAAGCGATTTCTCGAGTCCCGGGAGACCGTCCACCTTGTCCGGGAGGAAGATAACCATGGAGACTTCCTTGCCCTGATAGGGCAGCTCGAGTGCGGCAAGTCCCTTGGCCCTCATGTATTTGAGACCCACCTTCTTCATGTGCATCATGTCCACTCGGACGCTCTTTCGCTTCGAGAGCTGGAACTTCTCCTTCTTCGTGTCCGTCTTCTTGAACTGGTACTTCCACGTGCCCTTGAAGTAGATTGCGTTGGTGAGGATAAGACGGGTAATCGGTTTGACATGGGGCGGCTTGAGCAGGTCCTTGATTTTGTTGTTGGTCTTCTGCTCGACCCACTTGTTGATAGTCTTGCGGGCCTCTTCGGTCGCATTCTTGAAGTCCACATCCTTCAGGCCCGCCTCGTAGTTGTTCTTGTTCAGGGCGATAAACCCGGGGAGAAACGGAAACCCCTCTTGGCCCCAGAGCGCGTTGGCAATCGAGAGCTCCAGCCCCTTTTTCTTCACCGAAAGCACCTTCGCCAGCTTCCCGACCGCCGGGTGAAGCTCCTTGTCCTCCAGCGAGAAGTGCAGGACCTGCTTCATCTCGGTGGCAGTCTGCCCGCGCGCGCCGGCGTAGGTCATTGCCAGCGCGGTCGTAATGCTCGCCGGGGAGAAGAACAGGTTGCCATCCTTCTCCTTCGCCTGCTCTACGAGCTTCCCGTACAGGTCGAAGGCGAAATCGTTGCTGCCCTTTGCAACAGCCTTTATCTTGGCGTCGTCGCCATCGGCAAACGCCCGTATTTCCGGCGGGCTCGCAAGAGCCACAAACATCAGCGCCCCTAACAGGGCCATTCTCAACCTACTCATCTTTCTTCTCCTCTTCTTTCCCTTTCTCGGGTGCAAACAGTTTTGCCAGCGTCTGGGCCTTCTCTTCTTCGAGAAGCCCTTCAAACCCAATCAGCAGCCCGGACCTACGCCCTGCCACGAGCGACCGGTCCGCGGCGTCAACTTCCGTAAAATCCGTGTCCTTGCCGGACGACTGGCTCACGAAGACCGTCAGTTCCAGCAGGCCCCCTTCGTACAGGAGCCAGAGACTCTTCCTGGATACAGCCCTGGCGCTGCGCAGCTCGTATCCACCAGGCAGCCGGCTGGGAATCCGCAGTGCGAAATCAAACTGCTTGAGAAATGATGCTATCTTGTCCTGTGTGGAAACGGGCGGTTTGTCCTGGCCTCCCTCGGTCGGCGGCCCGCCGTCACGGGGGCCTCCCTCGGTAGGTTCGGCTCCCTGGCGGGGCTCCTCTTTTGCGAGCTGGAGCACGCCTTCGCCCGGTCCCGGCTCCGGTGAAACGCGGGCGGCCTTCAGCCACTCAAGCTCCGCAGCCAGTTCTGTCTCCAGCGAGGGAGGTGCCGGGGGGTCCTCCGGCTCTGGCTCCGGCGTTTCAGGCTCCGGTGTCTCGGGTTCCGGCGTTTCAGGCTCAGGCGTCGGAGGCTGTGGTGTCGGCGGCTGCGGCGTGGGGCGTTCGGGCCTTTTCGCCACAGGGATTTCATCCCGGGGTCCGGCAGCGGGCGAGCCGCTGAATATCGCGACTGCAAGCGTCAGAACGACGATAACGGCAGCCGCGGCCGCGATGGCAATCACTGTCCTGCGCCGCCTCTGCGCCATCCGCTGGTGGTAGCGCTCCTTCATGTGGGCGCTATTGCGCCTGCGCACCCTTTTCCCGGACGCGGCAGGCTGCCTAACGGGCAGGCGCTCGAGCACGCCGCTTATAAACTCCTCGCCGTTGCGGGAGTTGAGTATCTCCGCAATTACGGCCTGAGAAACATCGTTTTCCGCGGCCGGGCTGTAGATGAACTGAAGCAGGCGCTCCTGCCGGGCGAGGGCAAAAAACTCCCCGGCATCTTCCGGGTTTGACTTGAGGTGCCCCGTCAGGTGCCGGGCATCCTCGTCGGAGAGATCCCCTTCCAGGAATGCCATTGTCAGCTTTTCGATACCCCGTTCCATGAGGGCTCGCGTCCCTTCCCTTTACGCCGAAGACAGGCCGGCCTGCGTGCCGAGCTTGCCCTCCACGCAGCGCCGCAGCGCCTGGCGTATGCGGAACAGCGCAGTCTTGACCGCGCCTTCCTTCCTCTTCTGCTCCCTGGAGATGACCCTTATCGACTGGCCCGTCTCGTAGCGGCGCCGGATAAGCTCCCGCGAGTGGTTGGCAAGCTCGTCAACGCATGCGCGAAGCGCCTCGGCCATCTCGGGCTGGCGCTCGTGTTCACCGGAGAGGAGCTCCTGGCGTGCGCGGGCGGCCTGGAAGTGGTCGAGGTACTTGCGCCTCATCCTTGCCTCGCGCTTCTGCATCTCAAGCTCGCTCAGGAGCATGTTCCTGCCAACAGCCTTGAGCCACGCCCAGAAGCGCGTGCCCGCCTTGTACTCCTCGAGGTGCTCATACGCCCAGACGAAGGCGCGCTGGGCTACCTCATCTACCCGGTCAGTGTCCGGGCAGAACGAGGCTACGAAGGCGCGCAGCCGGCCCTGGTACTTGCGCACAACGGCGCCGTAGCACTCGGTGTCGCCCTCGGCAGCTCTCTTTATCGCCTCGTCAATATGCATAAGCGTATCAACCTCCACGGCTTTATATGGAAAAGCGCCAAAAGGTTACATCAAAAGGGATGTTTTTTCAAACTTCTCCGGCCACTTATCGGCGGGGCTTCCCAATGACAACGCTATGTGTTGCCGTTCGAGGTTACAGGTTTAAGGTTGAAGGTTTGGATGAAGCATGTTATCAAAACTTTGAACTTTGAACTTTTAACCTGTAACCATAAGGAGCGCAGGTTCGCCGTGCAAGTGAAAGTGACATGTCCCAGGTGCGGTAAAGATTTCGCCGAGGCGCCGGGGCGGGTGCTTCGCGGAGTCAAATGCCCCAAGTGCGCCCACGGGTTTGTGCCCGCCTCCGAGGGCGTGCCGTGCCCCTCGTGCGGGTCGGTGCTGATACTGCCTCCCGGCAGCTCGAAACGCGAGGTTGTCTGCCTGAAATGCTCGTTTGCATTCCGCAGGCGCAGGTGGTGGCAGAAGCGCAAGTACCAGGTCGCGATTGCCTTAATGGCAGTAATTGTCTTCCTGGGCATCTGCATGGTTCTGAGGGCGCGGTCGAATCTTGCACTGGCAAGGGAGCTTCGCGCGGACTTCAAGCGCTGGCTGGCGACTCTTCCGCAAGTGCCCGACTCCGAAAACGGCATGTTTGTCATTCTCCAGGGTGTGAAGGCTTTCGAGGACTTGCTTCCCGACGAGTTAAGGTCGGAGGATTTTGACATCGGAGTTGCTGCAAACAGGGAGGTGCTACAGGCTTTTCTTGAAACTGAAGATAAAAAGTCTGCACTGCGTAAAATCCGAGAAGGCCTTGATTACGAGAAGTTTCTGTTTCCGACATACTACAGCAGGGGATACGAAGCGGAACTACCCAACCTGCTTTCATTCAGGAATACGGCCAACGTGCTTGT
>DAOVDS010000414.1 GCA_030669415.1 bacterium | reverse complement strand
GTGGAACTGCTCATGATGCTCGACATTGCACGGGCAGCGTCAGCCAAAGAAGTTCACGCTATCATCCCCTACTTCTCCTTTGCCCGTTCTGACAAGAAAGACGCTCCCCGCATATCCATTACCGCCCGGCTGATTGCCGATCTACTGCAGACGGCCGGGGCTACGCACGTGATGACCATGATGCTTCACTCGCCGCAGGTACACGGTTTTTTCAGTGTGCCGACCGACCCGCTCAGCAGCCGACCTGTTTTCAGACAGTATTATCAGCGGCGCGATTTGTCGAGCACAATTGTGGTTGCGGCAGATATGGGTCACGCCAAGTCGGCTGCTCGCTTCGCCAAAGACCTGGGTCTGCCAGTTGCGGCAGGTGACAAAGAACGGATCTCTGACACAGAGGTACACATTAGCGGATTAGTCGGTCAACAGGTACACGGTTGCAAACGGGCTTTGATTTTTGACGACGAAATCGCTACCGGCGGCTCCGTCCTCGAAATGAGCAAGCTCTTAATCGAGTATGGTATTCAAGAGATATGGACAGTCTGCACTCACGGGGTCTTTACACGAGGGGGACTCGAGAAGCTGGCCGCCGTTCCTCAAATCACAGAGATTGTGACGACGGATACAGTCTATATCCCCCCAGAGAAGCGCCACCCTAAACTGCACGTGCTCTCTGTGGCCCACGTTTTTGGTGAAGCGATTCGCCGCAACTATCTGCGACAGTCCATTGGGGATCTGTTTGTCTTTGGAGAAGGGAATCCGTAAGCACAAATTATAGTCAAGCAAGCGTTTCCACCGGACCACCCATCCGGCAGAGACCCGCTCTCCTGGGGGGCGAACTTCAGCGAGATTCCGCCGGTACTCGTGGCGCGGATGCGGCTATCGGGGTAGCCGCTTCAGTGAGGAGAATATGAGTGGATATTCGAGCGTACAATCGCGTGGCCTGGGACAGGGAAGTCCAGCGAAGGAATCAATGGACTGTCCCAGTCAGCAGAGAGGCTATCGCTGCCGCCAGGCAAGGTCAATGGGAAATCATCTTGACGCCGTCGAAACCGGTTCCGAGGAAGTGGTTTCCTGATCTGGAAGGTCTCAATGTCCTGTGCCTGGCTTCGGGCGGAGGGCAGCAAGCCCCGATTCTGGCTGCGGCCGGGGCAAATGTGACCGTCCTCGACAACTCACCCCAGCAGTTGGAGCAAGACCGTTTTGTGGCTGAGAGGGACTCGCTCGTCATCACCACAGTCAAAGGTGATATGGCCGACCTTTCGATGCTCTCCGACCAGAGCTTTGATCTCATCGTGCATCCCGTCTCCAACGTGTTTGTCCCCGATGTCCGGCCAGTGTGGGCGGAAGCGTTTCGGGTGCTGCGGCACGGTGGAGCGCTGCTGGCCGGTTTCTCGAATCCGGCGATTTATCTCTTTGACTACGACCTCGCCGACCGCACTGGAATTCTCCAGGTCAAGTACGCCCTCCCTTACTCCGACGTAACCAGTTTGAGCGAAGAGGAAAGGCAGCGATACGTTGACAAGGGATTTCCTCTTGAGTTCAGCCACACCCTGGAGGATCAGATTGGCGGGCAACTCGATGTTGGCTTTGTGATCACTGGTTTCTACGAGGACTCCTACGGTGAGGAGGAGAACGACATACTTGCGAACTACATGCCAACTTTCATCGTCACACGGGCGATCAAGACTCAAGAGGTTGTTTATGGCTGACAAAGTCGTTGCCTACATAACGCAAGGGGACAAGTTCTTGGTCTTTAGCCACCCATTGTATCCTGAAGCCGGAATCCAGGTGCCTGCCGGAACCATTGAGAAGGGTGAGTCCCCAGACAAGGCGGCGATCCGAGAAGCCCGAGAGGAGACAGGGCTGCGCGAGTTAGAAATGCGCTCATTTCTCGGCGTGCGCGAGCATGATTTGTCTCCATACGGCAGAACAGAAGTACATCGGCGGTACTTCTTCCATCTTGAGTGTCACCAAGATACGCCCATCACCTGGCGCCACTATGAGAATGAGCCATCCGACGGAAGCCCAGCGCCGATTGAATTCGAGTTCTTCTGGGTGAAATTCCCTCACGAAGTTCCTGAGCTAAGCGGGGAACAAGGCGAATTGCTCCCCAAGCTGGCAGCCGTCAGCTACCAAGAGACAGCCCCACTGCCCTTCACATTCCACCCCATGGACGAAGCCAGCGCCCGTGCTATCCTAGAGTGGCGCTACGATGCACCTTATGACATCTACAACATAGCTTCTGACAATGTCGAGAAGGAAATGCAGCTCTTTCTTGACCCCCAGAATGCCTACCACACCATCACCGACAAGCAGGGTGACCTGGTGGCCTATTGCTGCTTTGGCCCGGATGGACAGGTGCCTGGGGGCGACTACAGTGCTGCCGCGCTGGACATCGGCCTGGGCGTGCGGCCAGACCTGACGGGGCAAGGGCGCGGCCTCACCTACGTCAACGCGGTGCTTCATTTCGCCCGCCACGCGTTTCCGC
>DAOVDS010000067.1 GCA_030669415.1 bacterium | reverse complement strand
CCGCATCTTCAGTCATCGAAGAAGGTCGCCAATGAGACGGCCGCCATCTCCACGCTGCGTACGCTGATGACTGCCCAGGAGATTTATTCCACCAAGTGGGGCGGGTACGCCACCGCGACCCAACTGGGCGCCTGTAATATGGTTGATGCCCTGATTGCAACCGCGCTCAAGGACCTGCCGCTTGAGAAATCAGGCTACAAGATCGAAGTGGATGTCAAGAGCAACCTGACTGCGTGGTGTGCTATTGCGTATCCCGTAACTGCCGGCAAGACAGGCGACAGGTCTTTCTATATCACCACTGACGGCACGATCAAGTACTACCTGCCTGCGGAGGGCGTGGGCACCCCAGTGTGGGTTCCCGCCACCTACACCGAGTACGTGGGCAGCTAACCCGGATATTTCTCTGGGCGCCAGATTCCCGTACAAAAATTAAGTCACTGGTATTGGGGTTAACGCGACAGGTAACCCCGGGTCACAGACCCGGGGCTTCCAAACCCTACTCCCTGATACGGGCTCTGCCATCTATTTATATACGACAACAAGCTCGTAGCCCAGCCCCCCGCACACGGGACAGCGCACGCGGCAGAATCTTATGCCCGCCACTCCGGTGCGCCCCATCAGGTAGGTTCTGAGCAGGTACCCTTTCCCGCCGCAGGTTGAGCAGGGTTCCTTGTAGGTTCTCTTCACCTTGCACAGGTTTGTGGCGATAAGATACTCTATGACGCGCTTCCTAACCACGGGGTGGGTGTTGAGCCATTCAGTAGTTCGATGCTCTATCAGCTTCGTGCCGGATATCCCGAGCCGGACAGTCTTGGGGTGGGTCTTCCTGTTTTCCCACATCTCGAGGACCTTGTCCTTGCCGAGGCCGCACTTCTTCGCGACCTTCCGGGCCATCTCATTGAGGAAGTCGTTGAGGACATACCTGCGCGCATCACCCAGGGAGAAGAAGGCCGATTTCTTCTCATAGGCCATGTCCTTGATGAAGGCGAAGCACTCCGTGACGACTTCGCGCTTCTTGATTTTCTCCTTGAGCTTCCTGTGCGCCTCCTGGCGCCACTTCAGGTACCTCTCGCGCTGCTCCTGCGTCAGATTGCCGGCACCGGCACCAGCCGCACCGGGTGCCCCGCCCTGTTGGCCCGGCTTCTCGCTACCGCCGCTGCCTTTCCCCCTCGAGGGTGACAACTGCTCCCAGGACGGGGCTGTGGCAGGCCTGTCAGCGAGTGTAAGCGGCTTCCTGAACTCCTCAAGGAGCTCTTCTGTCTGCATGCTCTCGGGAGAGTCAGGCTCGGGCTTCTGCCTGGCGGGCAAATCACCTTCCGGCACGGGTGCGGGCTCTTTCCTGAGCGCATCTATGAGCATCGCCATAGAGGCTTCCTCCCTCGTAAGCTCCACAACGCGCTCCTCCTGCGCCTCTCGCCGGGAAGATTGCATCATCTCCTGCAGGATGGCGGCTATGTCCTCTTGGGAGCCCTCGACAAGCTCGTCAGCCTCCCGGAAATGTCGCAGCTTGACATTCAGGCGTGGCGAGCCCTTCCTGACACCGGCAAGTCCGACAATGGCCAGCGCCAGAATCGCCAGAACCCCGGCATGGACCACGGCCGAGATACCTACCGGGAAAAGCCTGTGTCTTCTGACCTCGGGCTTGATGTTCCACCTGTAGCTGCTCCCGGGCGAGAGAATCATGCCTGGCAGGTCAAACGAGAGCTGCTCAATCTCCCTGGTGGTCAGCCGCAGGAGCTGCGCCTCCTTCGCGTAGCGCAGCAGTGCAATCTTCAGGTAACGAAGCACCTCCGGGAACTCCCGGCCCCCTGCCCCGGCCCACTCTTCGCCCAGCGCGACGGCCGGCACGAGCGCAAGCTCCCGCAGCGCAGCGAAACTGCCTGTCTCCACGCTGCCCGGAACAGCACCAAGCGCCTGATAGCAGCGAAGCATCCTCGAGGAGACGCTGCCCCGCGAGATATGGAGCAACTGAGAAATCTCCTCGAGCGACTTGCCGGCGACCATGTGGTAGTACATGACCCTCCTGAACCTGACAGGCAGCTTGGCAAGTTTGGCCCCCACATCCGCAAAGGTGCCTGCGGCGCAGGGGGTTAGGGGTATCCTGCGGGCCAGCCTGACCCTGCCGAACCTCGCCGCCGCTGCCTGCGCGCGTTTGCCCCTGAGGCAGGCCGCAGGCAGAAGAATCATATCCGTCACCAGCGAGCGGGTCTCACCCAAACGTATCAGGCCCCTTCTGAAAACCTCCCCGGCACCCCTGCCCCGCCCAAGCTGCTCCCGCCGGGCAGTTACAATGGCGCAGACGCGCCTTGTGAGCGCGATGACCCAGCCTCTGAATCGTGCCGGCCTCCTCAGGCGCCCCAAATGCCTGTAAGCTTCCTTAAAGACTGCCCTGGTGAGGTCCTTTGCGTAAGGAACCTGCTGCGGCAGAATTGAGCAGACCTCCGCCTGAACCAGGTACGCGTAGCGGGCGATGAGCCTGCGGTACGCGGTCCTGCTGCCCTTTAGGGCTGCGAAAAAGAGCTGCCTGTCGGATATGCGGGCCCTTCCCCGCCCCTTACCGGTGAAGGTTGAGTCTGGTGCGCGCATAATTACCTCCCGCTTCAGCAAAACACACGGGCATGCCCTTAGCATACAATAGACGCAAAACCCGTACCAGTTTGCTGCATCTATTATAACTCTTTCGCCCGAAAGAAGTTGAGCCCATCCGGGCGAGCCGGGCGATGTAAATCCCGCTTTACACGGGTTGCGGAATGCGTCACTGCAGGCAGGAGGTGCTGCATAAAAATCCGCCGACGGGGCTGCTTCCCGGACAGCTCCCGGCCCACCGAAATGTGAGGTGCCTCATATTCCCCACCTTGCCGGCGTAGCGACATAGACGCGGCCCGCGCCCGCCTCAAGCAGCGCCCTGGCGCACTCGCTCACTGTCGCGCAGCTTGTGACGACATCATCTACGAGAAGCACCTGCCGGCCGCCAACTGCCTTCGGCCGGCTTACTGCAAAGGCGCCCTTGACATTCCTGCGCCGTGCAGTCGGCGAGAGTTCGGTCTGGGATGGAGTCGGCCTTGTTCGCCTGAGCGCCTCCGCGAACGGCAGCTCGAGCTCCCGGGCGATAATCTTCCCAATGAGGGCGGACTGGTTGAACGTGCGGCTCCTGAGCCGCGCCCCGTGCAGAGGCACGGGAACCACCACCTCGGCGAACTCCGCCCCCGCAGTGCCGCGCAGCGCCTCGAGAAGCACCTCCGCAAGTGGCAGTGCCGCCGAGCGCTCCCGCGCGTACTTGAGCGCGTGCACAAGCTCCTTGAGCGGCGTCGAATAAGTCCCGCCGGCACAGACACTGTGAAAATGAAGCGCTGTGTTGCGGCAGACTGCGCAGCCTGAGCTGCTGCGCGAGTGCGGCCCAGTCTCGCAGCCGCAGCGCCCGCAGGGCCTTTCGATAAACTCTATCGACTGGTAGCACTCGGCGCACAGGAAGCCCTCCTCCCCCCCGGGCATCCAGCGCCCGCACGAAAGGCACCTGCGCGGGTAGACTGCATCAAGAAGCGCAAGGGCTGCTTCCCGGCCCAGGCCGGCTATTCTGTTTCGCAAAGCTCCGGGAATGTGATGCACCTCACATCTGGATTCCTGCCTGCCGCCAAGTCAACTCCCGGCGGCAATCTCGCGGTCGGCCGCCTCAAGAAGCTCAATCATTTCCTTCTCGAAGCGCTGGCGATACTCTTCGCGGCGCTTCTCATCGAGGCCCGGCGGCACGTAGAAGGGCTCTCCAAGCCGCACAAGCACGTCTGCAAACGGCTTGGGCATAATAAAGCGGTCCCACGAGCTGAAGGTCCAGCGGGGCCAGGCGGTCGAGGTGATTGGGACAAGCGGATGCCCTGTGCGCATCGCGATGTAGATTGCGCCAGCCTGGGCCACGTGTCGCGGGCCCCTGGGGCCGTCCGGGGTGATGCCGACATCGAAGCCGCCCAGCAGCCTGCGCCCGAGCGCCCTCATGGCACGAAGCCCGCCGCGGGTGGTGGAGCCGCGGACTGGGCCGAAGCCGAGCTGGCTGGTAATCTGGGCGATTATCTCGCCATCGCCGTGCTCGCTTATCATTACCTGTATCTTGCGGGCGCGGTAGGAGTATGCAAGCGCGAGAAGGCGCCCGTGCCAGAACGCATATATCGGCCTGTGGCCGCGCGAGCGCACAGCCTGCTCAAACGCAAGGCCCCGGAACCGCAGGCGCCAGGTGCCGCCCAGGGCCAGCAGGAAGAGGACGCCAAGCATCCTTATGCAGAAGAACTTGAGCCTTTGTCCAAAACTGAGGCGGCCAAGACTCTTGGTTTTCGGCATCTCTAACTCAGGGGCAGTGGTTTGATTGCTCGGATGATTATACTGCCCAGCAGGGGAAGTGCAAGAAAAACCCCGGCAGAGCCAGCCACAAACGCGCTCGAATAGAGTCCCAGCGAGGGAATAAGCACAAGACCTGCAAGCAGCGCGCCCGCGGCGGCACCGGCGAGATCCGCGGCGTATATGCGCCCCGCGCGCTCCTGCATCACGAGGTTGGCGCAGGCCGGGAAGAGCGCCCCAGTAAGAAGCCCCGCAATGGCGCTCACTGCGGGGAAGGCCAGGTAGCGCCCCGCGAAGTGGCTTGACGCTCCGAAGCAGGAGAGCAGGTAGGGCAGGGCGCCCGTATAGAGCGCCAGGGAAAACAGCAGGCCGCAGGCGAGCGCTCCCGAGTGCCTGTCCCGGCAGTAGAGTGCGCCTGCGAGCGCCCCGAGCATGAATGACCCTGCAAGAAGGCCCAGGTGGCTGTAGAGAAGGCCGTGCGCGCTCTGGAAGACGTAGATTACCGTAACTTGGCAAACCATTGAGCACAATCCCCCCCCGAGCGAGGCCGCCCCGGGGCCCCAGGCGCCCCGCCGGGTGAGCGCCAGAAGGAAAAAGAGCCCGCCCGCGAGCGCAGCCGCGCCCAGCCAGGGCCAGACACTCAGCCGCCACAGCCATGTCAGCATGCCGGGCGGGCCGAAGCGGCGCTGGCTGCAGGAGATTGCCCGCTGGTAGCACGCGGGAGCTACTACAGTGTTTACAGGCCAGCGCCTCGACTCGAGCTTGGCCTGCACAAGCCTCGGGGCCGCCCGAAGGTATGCGCCTTCATAGTCGAGCGGGGCGTAGAGCCCGAGCCGCTCGCGGGCCTGCCGGCGCCCCGGGGCGGGCGCGGGCAGGCGCCGGGCCAGGCCGGGACTGTCCGAGGCGAGAAGTATCAGGCTGCCTGCGTGCTGGGTCAAGGCCACCCTTCGCGCCCTGAACACCTCGCCCAGCGTCTGCCAGATGGAGCCGCCCAGCGCCTCGCGGTCCTCCGATACATGGCCCCTGGCGTAGGGAAGCTCGATGGCGAAAACCCCTCCCGCCGAGAGGCGCCCGTGCACAAGCTCGAAGAAGCTCAGCGTGAAGAGCCGGTTGTTCTGGGCCGTAAAGGGGGCGCCGGCGCTCAGTATGATGACATCCTGGGCATCGCCAAGCGCGCGCAGGTACCCGAGCGGCTCGCGCGCCGCGAGTGTCACGTTCGGGCCATGCCCAAAAGGACTGACGGCGCGCCTGAACTCCAGCATCCCGGGGTCAGGTGTGAGAATTGTGCCCCTGGTCCCGGGGAAGGTGCCCAGCGTGCGGGCGTACCCCTCCGGGTCGTCGCAGATTATCAGGATACTGCGCGCCTGCCCTTTCAGCGCAAGCACCAGCTCCACCGCTTCGTTGGCGCTCGCAAGGGGCACTTCCGATAGCCCGCCGCCCGCGTGGATATGGGCCTCACCGCCGCGGACCGCGCTGAAAGCGCGCCCGTGAGGGGTGCTTACTGATGAGCTTACGCCCGGCAGTCGAAATGCGAACGAGATGCTTGCACGCTCAAGCGCCTCCCAGGGGCCGCAGGCGCCAAGGACAAGCAGCGCAAGCGCGAGCGCGCCGAAGATTCTCCGCCGCGAACCGGTGAGCGCGCCGCAAAGTGCGAAAAGAGCCGCCACGAGCGCTACGGCGAAGTGCTCCCGGCGCAGGCTCGCAAGTACCAGGGTCAGCCCCGCGCCCGCCCCGAGGCCCGCAACCTCTATGGCGTACGCCCTCGCCGCGCCGCCGCGCCCGAGCCTGCGGGCTGCCGCGGGAAAGACCGCCCCCAGCAGGGCCGGCAGGGGCGAGGCGGCAGCCGCCGCCACCAGCAGGAGATAGAACGCCGAGGGCAGCTCGCCGGAAGGGCCTGCCAGAACGCCGCGGGCAATGCGCAGGGCAAATACCTGAAGGGGAAGGACAGCGGCGCAGACGCCAAGAAGCATCCCCGGCCGGACAAAACCAGCCCTCGATGACGCCAGCGCCCCCAGCGCCCCCGCAAGGAGCCAGGCCGCAAGCACAACCGCCGCCGCCAGCTCAGTCCCGCCGACAAGAAAAAACACCTCGCGCAGAAGCAGCAGCTCAGCCAGCGCGGAAAGCGCCCCGAGGGAAAGAAGGGCTGCCCCGGCCCTGGCGCCCTCCGAGGGGTGTTTCACGTGAAACACTGCGCGCCGGCCAGGTAAGGGATTCTTGCGCATCACGGGTCCCGGCAGGTTTTCAGAAAGCGACCTCGAAGCCTCTGAAGCGCCCGGCAGGCTCCCCATCCTCTTCGCGGGCGCCTTCTATATAGCTTGCCATGCGCGCCTTCAGGGCATCCACGAACCGCCCGACCTCTTCGGCGGGGCCTTCAGCCACAAGCTCGACAGAGCCGTCCGGCATGTTCCTGACATACCCGGCGACATCGAAGCCCCGGGCGAGGGAGCGTGCAGTGTAGCGAAAGCCCACCCCCTGGACTCTGCCTCTGAAGGCGATTTCTTTTCTCACAGAGCCTGTCATCTGCCACCTCACAGGCAGTATACATGCCGGGGCGCGCCTTTCAAGCACAAATTTTACACTTTGGGCTTGAGACGTTCCCTGCGCGGTGTTATATTATCGTGCGGGCCCGCAGCAGATACAGAACACGGAGGAAAGATGACGCCCAAGAGACTTGGCAAAGGCCTGGATGCCCTGCTGGGGGCGCCCGCAGGCGCCTCGGAGATCGCGCAGCTACCGCTGGGCGAGCTTGTCCCCGGCAGCCACCAGCCCCGCGAGAAGGGGGCGCCCCAAGGCATTCAGGAGCTGGCTGCATCCATAAGAGAGACTGGAGTGCTCCAGCCCATAATTGCGAGAAGGGGCAAGGCCGGCGGCTACGAGATCGTCATGGGCGAGCGCAGGTGGCGGGCCGCGAAGCTGGCCGGCCTCAAGACTGTCCCCGTGGTGGTAAGGGAGATAGCTGACAAGGATGCCCTTGTAATGGCGCTTGTTGAGAACCTGCAGCGCAGGGACTTGAACCCCATCGAGAAGGCCCGGGCGTTCAGGAAGCTCACAGACACCCTTTCCCTGACCCAGACCCGGGCTGCGGCGCGCCTCGGGATAGGCAGGGTCGCCCTGTCAAACACTCTGCGCCTGCTGGAGCTTCCGGCGCAGGTGAAGGACATGGTATCATCGGGGAAGCTCAGCGCCGGTCACGCCCGCGCTCTGCTCATGGTGAAGGATGCTGCCCGGTGCCGCTCGCTGGCCGGGCGCATTGTCGCGGAGGGCCTTTCTGTGCGCCAGGCCGAGTTGTTGGCCGGGGGGCGCAGGCGAAAGGCGGGCCCGGCGCGCACGGGCAGGCCTGCAAAGGCGCCGCAGATCGTGGCGCTGGAGCGGGAGCTTTCGGAGCTTCTTGGCGCAAGGGTCAGGGTCCAGCGCTCCGAGAAGGGCGGCAGGGTCGCTATCGACTTCTACACCGCGGATGACTTCGAGCAACTGGTCGCTCTCCTGCGAAGGGGCGCCCGGTAGTTCCCGCGGGCAGGGTGGAGTTGCGGGGAAAGGCGGTTTCGCCTCCCCGGGCTGTGGCAAGGTTGTACTTGGCATGGAGGGCCAAGCATGCCTATTCCTCCGAGGAGAAAGACATCCTACACGGGTGCGCTTGAGGACCCGATAGTCAGGTTCACCGCCGAGCTTGCGCGCGCGGTGCAGTTTCACAGGCTCTACCCGCCCAACCACCCTTACGTGAAGAAGGCTGCCGGCGCGGCCATCGCCGCCTGCGAGATCGCCCTGAACAAGAAGAACCCCTTCACCATAGGGGCATCGGAGATAGGCTTCTTCATCGAGGGCGAGCTTATGCCGGACATCCCCGTGACGGTGACGGAGCTCGGAAAGGCCTTCCTGCGCATCAACGTGCATTCCATAACTGTCAGCCGCGGCGTCACAGAGGACGAGGTCAGGGCCTTTGTGGTGAAGCTCGGAGAGCTCGAGACTGCCGCGGTGCAGGGCTCGGTCGGGGAGGGTGCCATAGTGGAGCTCAGCCGCTCAGCGCCCCACATCGATGTAGACATGTTCAGCTACGAGAAGGTGCTCTCGAAGGAGGGCGAGCTTCTTGAGAAAGTGAAACATGTCTCGGCCGAGACAGGCGAGGATGGGCTGGCCCTGCTCGACAAGCTCCTCGACGGCGGCAGCGAGCTGGGCGATACTGATGGCAAGCTGCTTGCGGAGGCGGCCGCATGGAACCCGGGTGAAGTCGCCGCCCTCCTCATGAAAGGCATGACAGAGGTTGTCTCGGCCTCCGGCAAGGATGGCGAGAGCCTCGCGCGGGCGGGCGGGCTTATAAACCTCGATGCCGCAGGGTCGGGGGATGCAGGCCTCGAGGAGCTGCAGAGCCGCGTAGTCGGCTTCTTCGACAAGGTCGGCTCCGCAATGACCGCCCACAAGGGTGCAACGCTGGGCGAGGTCAGAAAGACCCTCGGCGCTATCGTCTCCTTCATGCCTGAGTCAACCCAGAAGATGCTCTTCGGCAAGGTCGCGGGCGAGGGCGAAGAGATCGATTTCGACTCGCTGATGGGCGGGCTGCCTCAAAAGAGCAAGGCGGCGCTTGTCTTTAATGAGATGCTCTCAGGCGACAGCACCGCAGAGGAGCTGCGCCAGGAGTTCTCAATGCTGGCCGAGCGCGGGTCCGAGCTTGCCGCCATAGTGGACAGCGTTGTTGACAAGGCCCGGGAGCTCGGCACGCATGAATCGACAGACAAGATAATATCCCGCCTCTCCGCAGCTCTCCAGACAGGGATCAGGGCGGAGGTGTTTCTGCGAGGCACAATCGCCGTCGTGGATCCCGACCTCGACACCGCAGCGGAATACCGCGCAAAACTCGCCCAGAAGGGCTTTCAGGTAGATATATTCACTGACGGCGCGGAGGCGCTGGAGAAAATCAGGCACTCGCCCCCGGGCCTCCTGATAACAGAGATAAAGCTGCACGGCGCAAGCGGGATTGAGCTCATGAACGCTCTGCGGCGCATGCCGGAGACTGTTCCCGTAATTATCGTCACCGCGTACCCGTCATTCGACGGGGACTTCGAAATAGCCACATACCCCCAGCACGCCTTCTTCACAAAACCTGTCGAGACGGATGCGGTAGTCCAGAAAGTGTGCGAGTACTTCCCGGAGAAGGCTGCGCAGGAGCCTGCCCTTGGCGCAGGGGCGGATGGCAAGACCCACGTTGATACAGAAGAGCTGGACAACGCGCACGAGCTGCAGTTGTCGCTGCTGCCCGATACGCTCCCGGACATAGAGGGTTTCGACATATCGGTTCACTACTCTCCCTGCAAGGAGGTGGGCGGCGATTACTACGATGTCGTGCCCCAGGGCGAGGACTCCTGGTGCTTCGTGCTCGCGGATGTCTCAGGAAAAGGCGTCCCCGCAGCCATGGTGATGGTGATGGTCCGCAGCCTCGCGCAACTGTGCCTCCCATCCTGTGAGAGCCCCCGGGATGGCATCATCGAGCTCAACCGCATGGTCTCAAAGCAGATAATACCCGGCCTCTTTGTCAGCGCAATCTGCGTGCGCATAGAGCCCAGGACCCGCACAGTCACCCTGTGCTCCGCCGGCCAGTGCCCCGCAGCGATGTGGATACCGGGGCGCGAAAAGCCGGAAGTCTTCCTCCTGAAGCACACAGGTGTGGTGATGGGGCTGGGCGATACCAGCTACTTCCGGGAGGGCACGAAAGAGCAGGTGCTTCAGTTCGAGCCCGGGGCAGGCGTCATGGTCTACACGGACGGCGTGATAGAGGCGATGAACAGGCAGCGCAAGGAATTCGGGACAAGGCGCCTTTCAAACCTGATTAGAAATACCACACAAATGGAGACCAGGGAGATAAACAAGGCCCTTCGGGCAGCAGTCGATGCCTTCTCGGGCGGCAGGGCGCAGCATGATGATATTACCATCCTCACCATCAAGTGCACTAAATAGCAGGCACCATCCTGCAGCAAGAAGAGGGCCGAAAAAGCGCCAGCGCGACCGATTCTTGCGCGAAATTGTCGGAAAATGATTGACAAGGCGGCTCTCTTGTGTAAAATCGGGAGTTTTCGCAGGCTTCGGCTAACCGCGGCGTCTGCAATGCGTACGGCTTTGGGCAGGGCCAATCTGCATGCGAAAACTCGCGGTGTTCGGCAACTGGAAGATGAACAAGCTCCTGGGCGAGGCCCGGGCTCTTGCGCAATCGCTGAAGGCCGGCCTCGCCGGGACAACCGGCCCGGAGATAGCGGTGTTCCCGCCTTCCGTCGTGCTGAGCGCTGTCGCGCGGGAGCTGCGCGGCACGCCCGTGGGCGTGGGCGCGCAGAACATTCACTACGAGCCCGGGGGCGCCTTCACCGGCGAGATATCGGCCGAGATGGCGCGCTCGGCGGGCGCGCAGTACACCCTGATTGGCCACTCGGAGCGAAGACATGTCTTCGGCGAGACTGACCAGTGGGTCAACCTCAAGCTCAAGTCGGCGCTCGAGGCGGGCCTTGTGCCCGTTGTCTGTGTGGGTGAGACGCTCCAGCAGCGCGAGGATGGCGCCACCCGCGAGGTCGTCCAGAGGCAGGTGCAGGCCGCGTTTGAAGGCGTGGAGAGCGCACAGGCCGCAGGCGTCATAGTAGCCTACGAGCCTGTCTGGGCGATAGGGACGGGGAAGACTGCCACCGCCCAGGCCACCCAGGAGGTGCATGCGTTTATTCGAAGCCTGCTGGCCGGGGCCTTCGGCGAGGAGACTGCGCAGGCGATGCGAATCCAGTACGGCGGCAGCGCCAAGCCGGCAAATGCGGCCGAGCTGCTCGCCCAGGAAGGCATAGACGGCCTTCTTGTCGGCGGTGCGAGCCTGGATGCGGACTCGTTTTGCGCAATAGTGACGGCTGCCGCGGGGCAGGCCCAGCAGTAAAGGAGAGAGAGGTGGGCTTTGTCGTTTCGCTCCTCACAGCAGTGTACTTCATCACATCTGCAATACTCATTATCGTGGTGCTGATGCAGGAGCCCAAGGGCGGAGGGCTTTCCAGCGCGTTCGGCGGGTCCGGCCTGGATACCGCCTTCGGGGCAAGCATCGGCCGCAAGATGAGCAGTTTCACAGTCTATCTGGCTGTCTTTTTCGTTGTCCTCACCGTCGTTCTGGCCATCCTGTGCAAAACGGGCAGCGGCGCTCTGCCCGGGTCGGCGATGGATGGCTTTGACAAGGGGGCCGCGCAGGAACAGCAGGAAAAACAGCCTCAGGAGAAGAAGGAATCCAACACCGCCGAGCAGGCGCCCGTGACACCAGGCAAAGACAAGTAGCATCTCCAGGGGCCAGAAGAGCCTGTTTAAGGAGTGCCAGAGCAGCATGATTGAGAGCATGACTGGCTACGGCAGCGGGGGAGCCCGGAGCCGGCGGGCAGGCTCGGCCCAGGGCCACGCCGCAGGTGCCATCAGCGTCTCGCTTCGCTCTGTCAATAACAGGTCTTTCAAGCTCACGACAAGGCTGCCCGAGCTTCTCCTGGGCGCGCAGCGCGAACTCGAGGAGCTTCTCAGAAGCAGGATAACCAGAGGCACTGTCTACTGCCATGTTGAGCTTGAGGGCCCGCCCGCGGGGTACATGACCTTCGATGAGGAGGTCCTGCTGACTTACTGCCGCAGGCTGCGCTCCCTGGCGAAGAAGGCGGGCGTGCCTGCCGACATCAGGATTGAGCAGGTGGCTGCGCTGCCCGGCGTGCTCAGGGAGGACAAGGCCGCGGGCGGCGAGCTGCAGGCGCTCCTGGTGAAGGCTGCCGGGAAGGCGCTGGGCTCGCTTGTCGCCTCGCGCCGCAGGGAAGGGAAGAAGATAGAGAAGGAGCTTCGCGGGCTGCTTGAGAAGGTGGTCGAGCTCTGCCGCAGGGTTGAGACCGGACGCAAGAGGTTCCTGCGCCAGCACAGGAAGAGACTTGCAGGCAGGATAAGGGACCTGCTCCCCCAGACAGGGATAAAGGTCACACCTGCCGATATTGCGCGTGAGGCGGCAATCCTCGCAGAGCGCTCGGACGTCGCCGAGGAGCTCCAGAGGCTCGGCATGCACACCCAGCAGATGGCCAAGGTGCTCTCAGGCAGGAAGCCGGCAGGCAGGCAGCTCGAGTTTGTCGCCCAGGAGATGCTGCGCGAGGCCAATACAATGAGCGCGAAGTCTGTCTCAAGCAGGCTGGTGGTGCCGCTCCTGGAGCTCAAGGGGAGTATAGACAGGATCCGCGAACAGGCGCAGAATGTGCAATAGCGGGCAGGGGAGCGCCCACGCGAAAGGGCTCGCGCTTGTGGTGTCGGGCCCCTCGGGAGTGGGCAAGAGCACGATTGTCAAGCGGCTGCTTGAGGACTCGCGCTGCATGTTGAGCGTCTCGGCGACCACCAGGGCGAGGAGGCCGGACGAGGAAGATGGGCGCGAATACCACTTCCTCGAAAAGGGCGAGTTCGAGCGCTGGATTCAGGAAGACCGCTTCATCGAGCACGTGGAGCTCTTTGGCAACTGCTACGGGACGCCGCGCGAGCCGCTCAACGACGCGGTGCGCAGCGGCAGGATTTACATCCTCGATATTGATGTGCATGGCGCAATAAGGCTGCGCGAGGCAGGGCTTGAAGGGCTGTACATCCTGATTGCGCCCCCGAGCGTGGAAGAGCTCGAAAGGCGCCTGAAGGGCAGGGGGACGGAAGACCGCCAGCAGCTTGCGCGAAGAATCAGCCATGCGAAATGGGAGCTCGACCAGAAGGAATACTACGACCGGGTTGTGGTAAATGACAGCCTCGACCGGGCGGCTGAGGAGATAAGAGGCATCGTAGCGGACCGGACAAGCTAAACAGAAGACAGAATGCAGAAGACAGAATACAGGGGAGATAAGGATGCACTTTGTGCAACAAATTCCATTCTGTATTCTTTTCCATTCTGTATCCTTCATTCTTGAGACAGGACTGTAACGGGAGGGCGCTGAGTTAATGGATGTCTCCAGGGAAGTAGAGAAGTTGGAACGTCTGGCAAGAAAGGTGGGCGGGAGGTTCAAGCTGTCTGTCCTTGTGCAGAAGCGTCTCAAACAGCTTCAGCGGCGCGAGCTCGGCGTTGTCGCGCCCGACCTCAAGAAACTCATGCTCGATGTCTGCAACGAGGTTGACGATGGCAAAATCGACCTCGTCACGGAGGAGGTCTACCGCGAAAGCCTCAGAGGCGCTCTCGCCAGGTCCGAAGAGCTGAAAAAGGAATAGCGCGAAACCCGCCCCGCAGGGACGAAGGTATGGCCAAGATAATCCTCGGTGTCACAGGTTCGATAGCAGCCTTCAAGGGGGCGGCCCTCGCATCCCTGCTTGTCAAGGCCGGCCACGATGTGCACGCAGTGCTCACCCGAAACGCCTGCCAGTTCATTGCCCCGCTCACCTTCCAGGCCATAACCTCAAACCGGGTCGCCGTGGATATGTTCGAGCAGGCGGCAGACTTCGACCCGTCACATGTCGCACTCGCACGGGATGCCTCGCTGCTGACAATCGCGCCCGCAAGCGCCAACATCCTGGCCAAGATGGCCGCCGGAATCGCAGACGACATGCTCTCCACAACCTTCCTCTGCGTTGACTGCCCCGTGCTGGCGGCGCCCGCCATGCACGCCAACATGTATGCTGACGCGGCTGTTCAGGAGAATATCAGGCTTCTCGCGGCCAGAGGGGTGCACTTTGTGGGCCCCGGGGAAGGCAGGCTCGCAAGCGGCGACGTCGGACCCGGGCGCATGACGGAGCCACCCGACATCGCCCGCGAAATCGAAAAGCTCCTGCAGCGCAGTTGACTTCTGCACGGCATCTCCTTTCAGGTGTGTGGTGAGAGTGCTTGTAACAGCGGGACCGACGCGCGAGTTCATTGACGATGTCCGCTTCCTGTCGAACCCGTCGAGCGGGAAGATGGGCTTCTCCGCCGCCGCCGCATGCGCCAAGGCGGGGCACGAAGTCGTGCTTGTCAGCGGGCCCGTTTCGCTTGCGGACCCGCACGGCGTTGAAGTGGTGCGCGTAGTCTCCGCAGACCAGATGGCCGGGGAATGCCTCGCCCGCTTCCCGGACTGCGACGCGGTAGTCATGACCGCCGCCGTCTGCGACTACACGCCAAAGGAGCGCGTCAGCGGCAAGCTCAAGAAAAAAGCCCAGGCCCTCCGGCTTGACCTGGTTCCCACAACCGACATCCTTGCCGAAATGGGCAAACTGAAGAAAAAACAGGTTCTGATTGGCTTTGCACTCGAAGTGCAGGATGCCCGCGAAAGCGCCTTAAAAAAGCTCGCCGCCAAGAATCTTGACTATATTGTTCTCAACTCGCCGGAAACGTTTGCGGCCGAAACCATTACGTGCTCGGTCATTGACAGGGCGGGAAGAATAAGACCTTACAACGCCATCAGCAAAGAGGCGCTGGCAGACGAAATTGTCAAACTGTTAGAGTCCGGTCATTGTGAAACTTCTTGAAGCGCTGCTTTTCGGCATTATCCAGGGGCTGACGGAGTTCCTTCCAGTCTCGAGCTCCGGCCACCTCGCACTCTTTGACAAGCTCTTCGACTACGCGCCCCAAGGCGGCCTGCTGCTGCAGGTCGTCGCCGTCCACGCCGCAACGCTGCTTGCCGTCGTCATTGTCTTGCGGCGCGACATAATCTCCCTGTTCTCCCGCAACAGAAGGCTCATTCCTCTCCTTGTCGCAGGCACGATTCCCGCCGGCGTCTTCGGCCTCCTCAGCGGCGACTTCTTCGAGTCCGCCAGCGCCAACATGCTCCTTGTGGGACAGTGCTTCCTGACTACAGCCCTCTTCCTGCTCCTGGGCAGCAGGCGCGCCGACAAGCGAAGAGAGCTGGGCAGCCTGTCACTGGCCGACTCGGTGATGATAGGGATAGCCCAGGCGTTCGCCATCCTGCCGGGCGTGAGCCGCTCCGGCACTACCATCTCGCTGGCGCAGCACAGGGGTGTAGACAGCAGCTCGGCCGCCAGGTTCTCCTTTCTCCTCATGATTCCCGCCGTGGGAGGAGCCACGCTCCTCAAGGTCCGCGATGTGTTCACCGCCGGGGCGCAGTGCGAGCTGCTCCCCGTGGCAGTCTCCTTTATCGCTGCGCTTGTCGTCGGAATCGCGGCGCTCAAGCTGCTGCTGGGCATCCTGAAGAAAGGGAGGTTCTTCTACTTCTCCTACTACCTCTTCCCGCTGGGGGTGGCCACCATTCTCTACAGTCTTCTCGCGTAGAAACTTTTCGCAGCCGCGTTTGACTTTCCGCCCTCTTTTGACGATAGTATTATAGGAGGGCACCGTGCCCTCGGGGTGTATCTCTATCTACTCGTTCAGCCTGGTGCGACCGGCTATGACAAGCGACGATGCAAAAAAGCCGAAAGTGCTCCGCGAGGTCATCGGCATAACACTCGCGGTAGCTTCCATATTCGTGCTCGTGAGCCTCTTCAGCTTCGACCCGGCCGACGGGCCAGACCCGTCGTCCCGAATCACGCCCAACCCCGAGCGGGGAAACGCCTGCGGCAGTGCGGGCGCGCATATCTCCTACTACCTGTTCAGGTACGTCGGCGTGCTGCCCTCCTACTCGCTCGCCATCCTCATCGGCATCTGGGGCGGGCTCTC